>JAJZUK010000119.1 GCA_021847125.1 Pseudomonadota bacterium
CCGATGCCGCCGAGCACTGCGCTGCTGTTCGCGCTCTATGGCACTGCGGTCTTTTTCGGTGCCCGCACGCCGCTGAGTCGCATAGCCTACCGCATGGACATGACCATCGGGGCGGCCGGCGTTGCGCTCGCTCTGGCGCTGCTATTCCTGTCCTGGAAGGGCATGCGTCTTCAGGCCGAACACATCGGCATTGCCATTGCCGGAACGGTAGACGGTGCGGATATCGGGCATATGTCCCCGGTGTCGGCGCTGTGTTTTGTGCTCGCCGGTCTGTCGCTCGTTGCCGCGCTTGCGTCGTCGCGCGATCGGCCCGCGCGGGCGATGGCCGGCTTCTGGCTCGCCTGCGCCGTGATGCTTGCCGGCATTACCTTTCTGCTCGCCTATCTCTTCGGCGCGCCCCTGCTTTACGGCGGGGAGTTCATTCCGCCCGCTTTTACCACGAGTCTGGCTTTGACGGCGCTCGGCGCGGCGCTGCTCGCGCTCACCGGGCCGCCGGCCTGGGCTCCGGAGCAGCCGATCGACGCGGCAACCCTGCGCGCTTCGCGGCTCTTCGTCCTCGTGTTCGCGCTCCTCGCGGCGGGGCTGGTCAGCGTCGGCGCCCTATATTTTCGCAATCACGAAAAACACTATCGACAGCGCGTCGAGCAGCAGCTGACTGCCATTGCGAGACTGAAGGCCGGCGAACTGAGGCGCTGGCGGGAAGAGCGCCTCGCTGACGCGAGGGCTCTTTTTCGCAG
Source organism: Pseudomonadota bacterium (assembly GCA_021847125.1). The sequence continues at coordinate 738 of JAJZUK010000119.1, forward strand.
CACCGCCTTCTCTACCCTGGCGCGGCGCGCTTTCGCCCAACCGAAGAACGCAAAAGCCTGGAACCAGTTTCAAGGCTGGCTGCGAGAAATCCGTGAGGCCGAGGGGTACGACGAGGTCTCCCTAGTCGATACGCAGGGTGTCGCAAGAATCGCGATCCCCGATAATCCGCTCGCCGCCGACGCCGTGGAGCACGCGCGCGATGCCCTGCGCTCGGGCCGGTTCGGCTTTTACGATTTTCACAGGAACGAACGCAAAGGCACGCCCGACCTGTCGCTCCTAGTCCCAATACTCAGCACGGTCCATGGCGGCCGGCCCCTGGGTGTCGTCATCCTCGATATCGACCCCGGCGCGTATCTTTATCCTTCGCTCGAGCGCTGGCCGGTGCCCAGCCGCAGCGCCACGCTCCTGCTGATTCGCCGCGATGGCAGCGACGCGCTGGTCCTGAACAGGCCCATGTCCCGGAACAAGGCGCCCCTCTCGCAGCGCTTTCCGCTGTCGAGGACGGAACTGCCCGCGGTAAAGGCCGCGCTGGGGCAGGAAGGGATCGTCGAAGGCATCGACTCCCACGGGGTGCAGGTGATCGCCGCCGTGCGCGCGGTGTCCGATTCCCCATGGTTCCTGGTTGCCCGTATGGACACCGCGGAAATTCTGGAGCCGATGCGGGAAGATCTGTGGCTCACGGCGGGTCTGGTCGGTGGCCTGCTCTTCGCTGCCGGCGCCACGGTGGGCCTGATCTGGCGGCACCAGCGTGTGCGCCATTACAAGGAACGCTTCCGCGCGGCCGCGGCGCTCGCCCATCTGAAAGACCTCTACGACATGCTGTCGCAGACCAACCAGGCGATCGTGCGCATGAGCGGGCGCGAGGAGTTGTTCCCGGCCGTGTGCCGCATTGCGGTGGAGCACGGGCATTTCCGCTTTGCCTGGATCAGCCTGATCGACAAGGACGATCAATACCTGAAGCCCGTGGCCGAGTATGGCAACGATACCGGCTATGTGGTGCAGAAACGCGTTTCCGCCGATGCGTCCGGCCAGGCGGGACGCGGCCCGTCCGGGCAGGTGCTGCGCAGCGGCAAACATGCCGTCAGCAACGACTTCCTCAACGACCCGGGCACGGCGCCGTGGCACGAGGCGGCGCGGCGTGCGGGCGTGCGCGCCGCGGCGGCATTCCCGATCCGGGAGAGCGGTGCCGTAGTCGGCGTGATGACCCTCTGCGCCGGCGAAGCCGGATTCTTCACCGAGGACATGCTGCCTACCCTCGATGAAATGGCATTGGACGTCTCGTTCGCGCTGGACAACTTTGCGCGCAGCGCCGAGCTTGCGCGCTTGGTGGAGGCACTGCGCTTGAGTGAATCGAGCTACCGACAACTGTTCGCGGCCAACCCGCATCCGATGTGGGTGTTCGACCTGGAAACTTTGCGCTTCCTCGCGGTGAACGACGCCGCCGTGACGCAGTACGGCTACACGCGAGACGAGTTCGAAGCCATGACCATCGCCGACATTCGCCCGCCCGACGACGTACCGCGCCTGCTTGAAACCGTCGCCCGAATCGGCGACGCGATAGTGGGCGAAGCCCAAGTTTGGCGCCACCGCAAGAAAGACGGCACGCTGATCGACGTCGAGATCAGGTCTCACGTCCTGGATTTCGGCGGGCGGCGCGGGCGGCTGGTGCTCGCCCACGATATCACCGAGCGCAAACGCGCGGAGGAATCCTTGCGCGCAGCGGAACAGCGGTTCCGCGGTCTGGTCGAACAGTCGATCGCCGGCATCTACGTCATCCAGGACGACAAGCTCGTCTATGTGAATCCGCGCCTGGCCGAGATTCTCGGCTATGACGGCGCCGACCTGATCGGCCGCGATGTGCTGTCGGTGGTTGCCGAGAAGGATCGTGCCATGGTCGTGGCGAAAACACGCCGCTGGCTCGCGCGCAAAGAGCCGAGCCTGGACTACGACTTCATCGCACTGCGCCATGACGGCTCGACGATCGAGGTCGGTATGCACGGCGCGCGCGCCACCTACCGCCAACGCCCCGCGATCATCGGCATGATTCAGGACATCTCCGATAAAAAACGCGCCGAGGAGGAGATCCAGCGCTATCTCACGCAACTCGAAACCGCGTTCATGAGCACGGTGGAGGTGGCGACGACCCTGAGCGAGATGCGCGATCCGTACACCGCAGGCCACGAGCGGCGAGTGGGCGAAATCTCCGTTGCCATCGGCACTGAAATGGGGTTTGACAAACAGCGGCTGGAGGGATTGCGCGTTGCCGGCTATCTGCACGATATAGGTAAAATCACCATACCCGCAGAGATTCTGTCCAAGCCTGGCAAGCTCAGCCCGATCGAGTTTCAACTGATCAAGGGACATTCCCAGGCCAGCTACGAGGTCCTGAAAGACGTGAAGTTTCCCTGGCCGGTGGCGCAGGTGGCGCTGCAGCATCACGAGCGCATGGACGGCAGCGGCTATCCACAGGGGCTGAATGGCGACGCGATCCTGCTCGAAGCGCGCATCACGGCGGTGGCGGACGTGATCGAAGCAATGGCCTCGCACCGGCCGTATCGCGCGAGCCTCGGCATCGACAAAGCCCTCGCCGAAATCGAGCGCGGACGCGGCAGCGCATATGACTCGGTGGTTGCCGACGCCTGCCTGAAACTGTTCCGGGAAAAGGGCTACGCGCTTCCCGCCTAGCTTTGGTACGCTGAACATTTGAACATGATGCTTCGCTTCCCTCCCGATCGTCCGCTGCGGCCGCTGGCCGTGGCGCTGGCCGTCTTTCTGGTCGCCGCCGCGGCCGCGGCAAGCCTGATCCGGCATTTCGATCAGGACGAGCTTCGCGAAGAGCGGGCGCGCGTCTCCAAACTCGCCGATGATCAGGCACACGCGCTCCAAGGCAATATCGCACGGGCCTTGTCCGCCACCTATGCCTTGGCCGCCCTGGTACATCAAGGCCGCGGCACCGTTCGCGACTTCGAGGCGATCGCGGAACGACTCCTGCCCCATTACCCTGGCGCGGATTCCCTGCAGCTGGCGCCCGGCGGCGTAATCCGACATATCGCGCCGCTGGCCGGCAATGAGCGGGCCATCGGGCACGAGCTGCTGCGCGACCCGGCGCGCACCAAGGCCGCGTTTGACGCCCGCGATACCGGCAAGCTCACCCTCGACGGACCGTTCGATCTGATTCAAGGAGGCGTGGGTGCGGTCGGGCGCCTGCCGGTATTTCTCGACGACGCCAAGGGCAGGCGGTCTTTCTGGGGATTCGCCAGCGTCGTGATCCGCTTTCCCGAAGCGCTCGAGCCCTTCGGCCTGCTCGAACTGGCGAAACTGGGCCTGGCCTACGAGCTGTGGCGCATCCACCCCGCCACCGGGCGAAAACAGATCATCGCCGCATCCCCCACCGCGCCGGTCGACCCGGTCGAGCGCGCCGTGCAAGTGCCGAATGCGAGCTGGACCCTGAGCGTCGCGCCAGTCGAAGGCTGGCGCGAAGATCCCCTGGATTTCGCGCTCGAGGCCGCGCTGGGCTTGTTCTTCAGCCTGCTCCTGGCTTACCCGGCAAAGCTGCTGGTCGACTTGCGCGCGCATGAGCAGGGGCTCGAAGCGCTGGTCGCACAGCGTACCGCCGAATTGCGGCTGCGCGAGCAGGCCTTGCGCGACAGCGCGGAAAAGCTGCGCCTGTTTGCCGACAACGTTCCGGCCATGACCGTCTCCTGGGACGAGAACCTGCATTGCCGCTTCGCCAACAAACCGTTTACCGACTTCTTCGGTTTTTCCGGCGAGACCATTCTCGGCAGGCACTTGCGCGAGGTGGTCGGAGAGGAGGCGTACCGCGAAGTCGAGGGCTATTTCGAACAGGTCCTTCGAGGATATCCCGTCACTTACCAAAGGACACGCAAGCTTGCGGACGGCGAATCCCGTTATATCGAGGTAAAGTTATTGCCGCATATCGGCGAGCGGGGAAACATTCTGGGCTGTTTTGCGGTAACGACCGACATTACCGAGCACAAGCTGGCGGAGGAGCGCATCCAGCGTGTCGCGCATAACGACAGCCTTACCGGCCTGCCTAACCGCCTGCTGTTCAATGACCGGCTGCATCAGGCGATCAGCCTGGCCAAGCGCGACTCGCGCCAGTTCGCCTTGCTCTACCTCGATCTGGACAAATTCAAGCCGGTCAACGACACCCTGGGGCACACGGCCGGCGACGAACTCCTGCAAGCTGTCGCGGCGAGAATCCGGCAACAGGTACGGGAATCCGACACGGTCGCGCGCATCGGCGGCGATGAATTCACCGTGATCCTGCCTGACATCGCCAGGCGCGAAGAAGCCGAGACGGTTGCCAGGAAAATCATCGCCGCGCTTGCCGCGCCGTTCCAGCTGGGCCGTCAGAAGCGGAGCGTCGAAATCGGCGCCAGCATCGGCATCGCGGTGTATCCGGCAGACGCCGGGGACGCGGACGCGCTGATCAAGGCGGCCGACGCCGCCATGTAAAGCGCCAAGCAAGTGGGGCGCAGCTTTCGGTCCTACGAAACGTAGGGACGGGGCGC
>JAJZUK010000120.1 GCA_021847125.1 Pseudomonadota bacterium
TCAATTCGTCGTCGATCACCAGCACCTTGGCGCCGGCCAGGGCGGTCGCATCATCGGCTGCCGCCGCGCTCGGCACATAAGGCGATGCGCTTTGCGCTTTCAGCCGCGCCAGGTTCACGGAGAAAGTCGACCCGCTCCCGGGCTGGCTGGTCAACTGCACTTCCAGCCCCAGCAGCCGCGCCAGCCGGCGCACGATCGCAAGTCCCAGGCCCAAACCATTGGTGCGATCGCGCTCGGGATTGCCGATCTGGTAGAACTCCTCGAATATGCGCTCGCGCTCGGACTCGGGGATGCCCGCGCCGGTATCGCGCACCGCGATGGTCACGGCGCGTTCATCGCGTTCGGCAATCAAGTCAACGCCGCCCGACACCGTGTACTTGAACGCGTTGTCCACCAGATTGCGCACCACGCGCTCCAGCAGCACCGGATCGGTCTGCACCTCGGCGTCGACCGGCGCGACGCGGAAGCTCAGGCCCTTGTCGCGCGCCACCGGCCGGTAATCCGCCTCGATGCGCTCGATCAGCGCTTTTACGTTCACGCGTTGCAGCTCCGGCCTCACCGCCCCCGCATCGAGTTTGGAGATGTCGAGCAGCGCGTCCACCAACGTCGACAGCGAGGCGAGCGCCTGATTGATATGGCCTGCGATCTCGCCGGTCGTGGGGTCCGCCGTGCGCAGCGTCAGGGTCGCACTGAACAGCGACAGGGCATGCAGCGGCTGGCGCAAGTCGTGGCTCGCTGCCGCGAGGAATTGCGACTTGGCCCGGTTCGCCGCCTCCGCGCGGTCGCGTGCGAGCGATACCTCCTGCCGCTCGCGCTCCAGCGCTTCGAGCAGGCGCTGGTTTTCGTAACGGATCAGAAAGGATTCGCGCACCACGCGTTCATTGGCGCGCACAAAAATAAGCTGGGCCAAGCCGAACAGCGCGATTACCAGCGCCACAGCGATGCTCTGCGCATCGCCCGCCAGAACCCACATCAGCGCAAGAGGCAGCAGCGCAGGCCCGACGTAGGCATAAAACACGCGCGCATAGGCAGCCAAGTTGGATACGCCGCCTGCGATCCAGCACACGAGGATCATGGTGAGCAGCGCCCTGCCCTCTGGATCCAAGTAGGGAAAGAACAGCGGCCCTGCCGAACCCGTGACCACGCCCGCCACGAAGCCATACGACACCAAGTTGTCGAGGGCGCGCTGCACGTCGGTGAGCAGGCCGTTCCACAGGTGCCGCGCGTAGGCTCGACCCGCCCACGGCAGCAGAATCTGGATTACTCCCCATAGCCCTACCAGATGCAAGGGCACACTGCCCGAAACGATATAGGCGAGAACGCCGGCTACGATGATGACCATGAACGGCGAGCGCATCGCCTGTCGCAGCAACAGTTCGAGCTGCTGGCGCCGCAGGAGTGCCAGCCGAACCGGATCCTCGTCCGCGGGCGGCGCCGCGGCCTCGCCCGGGACGGCGACACCCATTGCGGATATTTCAGCCAAACCGCAACCCCAGCTTGGCCGCGGCGTAGACCGCCTCGGTGCGGTTGTGCACGCCCAGGGCCTGGAACACGGCGGAAAGGTGAGCCTTGACCGTGCCTTCGGATACTTCCAGCTCGCGCGCGATCGCCTTGTTCGGTTTGCCTTTGATGACGCGCCGCAGCACCTCCATCTGCCGCGGCGTCAGACGGGAAAGCGCGGCGGCGTCCTGGCCGGCATCAGCCGCGGAGGGTCGCGGCGAAAAGTCCGCATGCGCGGCTTTGAGCACGCCCGGCGGCAGGTACACACCATGGGCCAGCACCAGGCGCAGGGCGTCGATCAGCACCTCCGGCGTGGCCGATTTCGGAATGAAACCCATGGCGCCGCCATCGATCGCGGCGCGCACCACCTCCGGATCGTCCTCGGCGGAGAGCACCACCAACGGCGTGCCGGGGACCGCGGTGCGCAGCGCGGCGAGCGCATCCATGCCGTTCAAGCCCGGCATCCTGAGATCGAGCAGCACCAGGTCGTAGCCGCGCGCGCCAACCAGCTCCAGCGCCTGCTCCGCGCTGCTCGCCTCGTCCATCTTCAAATCGGCATCCAGGCTGCGCAGCAGGAACCGCATGCCGCCGCGGAGCAAGGGGTGATCGTCTACCAGCAGGATATGCATCGCAAGCCGCCGCATGGGTGTATCGGCCCCAGAATACCGCAGCCGAGGGCCCGACGCATCTAGCCATTCGGCTAGGGCCTGTTGTGAGAAAATGCGCCCTGTCGCAACATCACTGGAACCGCAATGCAACAGCCCCTTGAAGGCGTCAAGATCCTCGACCTGAGCCACGCACTGGCCGGACCGTTCTGCTCGACCATGCTCGCCGACTACGGCGCGCAGGTGATCAAAATCGAGCCGCCCGGCCTGGGCGACATTTCGCGCGCCTGGGGCACGGAACTGCCCGGCGGGGAGACGGATTATTTCGCCAGCCTGCATCGCAACAAGCAGGGCATGGTGCTGGACCTGAAGAACCCGCAGGGCAAGGAGACCTTCCTGCGCCTGCTCGAGCGCTGCGACGTGGTGCTGGAGAATTACCGCGCCGGCGCGCTGACCAAGCTGGGGCTGGACTACGCGACGGCGCAAAAGCGCAATCCCGGCATCATCTACTGCTCGATTTCCGGCTTCGGCCAGGACGGCCCCTACCGCGACCGCCCGGCGCTCGACCTGATCTTGCAGGCCGAGAGCGGCATGGTCAGCGTCACCGGCGAAGCAGGCGGCCACGGGGCGCGCGCCGGCGTGTCGATCGCCGACCTGACCGCCGGCATGAACGCCGCTTTCGGCATCATGCTGGCCCTCAGGGTAAAGGAAAAAAGCGGGATCGGACAGGCGATAGACGTGTCGATGATGGAGGGGCAGCTCGCGCTGCTCGGCACCATGATCTCGAACTACTGCTGGACCGGAGAAATCCCCAAGCCCATGGGCACGGCGTACAAGGCCCTGTTGCCGTATCAGACGTTTCAGACCAAGACGCGCGATCTGGCGCTGGCCGTGGGCAGCGAAAAACTGTGGAAAGTGTTTTGCCCGGTAATCGGCTGTCCGGAACTTGCCAACGATCCGCGCTATGTCACCAATGTCGACCGCGCGCGCAATCGCGACAGCCTGGTCGCAAGCTTGCAGCAGGCATTTCTCACCCGCAGTTACGAGGAGTGGGAGGAACTGCTGACCGAGAACGGCATTCCGGTCGGCGCCATCAATAACCTGGCCCAGGTGGTCGATCACCCGCAGGTAAAGGCGCGCGGCTCCATCGTCGAGATCGAGCATCCGCGCGCCGGAAAGATTCGGGTCGTGGGCGTCCCGGTGCGCCTGTCGGCGACACCGGGCGCGGTGCGCACGCCGTCGCCGCGGCTGGGCGAGCACACCGATGTGGTTCTGCGGGAACTGCTAGGGTTGGGCGCAGAGGAAATCGACGCGCTGCGCGCCGCCGGCGCCCTGGGTTGAGAGCGATATGCCAGGCGGATCCGCCTGGCATATCAGTTGTTCTTTGCTCCCTCGTTCACCCACACCTTGAGCGTTTCGATGTCCTTGTCCGGGAGCTTCTCGCGGCCGTGCGGCATGCGGATCGAAGCGTGCGCGCGGCCTTCCACCAGCATGTTGAGCGAACTCGAGAGCGCGTCGCCGGGCTTGACCAGCGGCCCGTATTTCCCCCCCTTCATCAGGCCCTGATAGCTGGTGGTATCCAGCCCGCTCGCGACGTAACCTTTCTGGCCCGGCGCATGGCATTCGGCGCAGTACTTCGAAAGTATAGGCTGCACCTCCTTGGTGTAGCTCACGCCCGAAGGTGCGCACGCTGACACCGCAAGCGCCGCGAGCACCGCGAAAGCGCTGTTCGATACCGCCTTGGACCCGGCATTCATAACTCATCTCCCTGTTGCTGACCTCGCGAATCTACCCCAGCGGGGCTCAGATGGCAATCGACGCGCCGTATCGACCAACATCAGCCTTCGATGCCGAACGCGCGCTTCATGCCGCGCAGCCCTTCCTGGTGCTGGCTCCATAGCCGCCCGCCTATCACGCCGCCGTCGACGACCAGGTCGTGGCCGTTGACGAAGCTCGAATCGTCGCTCGCCAGGAACACGGCCGCGAGGGCGATGTCCTCGGTCAGGCCCGCACGCGGGATCGGCTGCATCTTGGCCAGGCCGGCCTTGATCACCTCCGCAGTCTGCTCCGCCTTGTCCGTGGGCAGGCCCAGCGCCTTGCCGAAGATGCCGGTGGCAATACCGCCCGGGGAAATCGAATTGACGCGCACGCTCGCCTCGCCGAGCTGCATCGCAACGCAGCGCGTCAGGTGCACCACCGCGGCCTTCGCCGCGGAATAGATCATGGACGAAGACAGGCCGGCGCGATGCGCCGCCACCGATCCGTTGTTGATGATGCTGCCCGAGCGCTGCTTCAGCATGACCGGCGCAACGTGCTTCATGCCCAGCATCACCGAACGCACCAGTACCGCCATCGCCTGATCGTAGCCCTCGACCGGAATGCCCTCGATGCCGCCTGTCGGCGCCGGCCCGCCGGCGTTGTTGAACATGCAGTCGATGCGTCCGTGCCTATCCAGCGCGAAATCGATCAGCGCTTTCACCTGCGCTTCCATCGTGACATCGGTCTTGACGAAATCGCAGCCGGCGCCGATGGACGCGGCGACGGCCGCACCTTCGGCCTCGCGCCGCCCCGCGATCACCAGCTTCGCGCCCTCGGCGGCGAAAATCTCCGCCGTGCGCTTGCCGATGCCGCTGGTGGCGCCGGTGATGATGCACACCTTGTCCTTGAGCCTGTTCATCCTGTCTCCCAGAGAGTGCGCTGCGCCGCGCAGCGATGGGCGGCCGGTCGGCCGCCTACTTGCTTTCCATCACCCAGACGCCGTTCCAGTCGCCGCCGGGCGGGTGCTCGGCGAGGTGCCGGCAGCGTTCGACATAGAGCTTGGCCGCCTTGTCCGCCGGGTTCATGGCCGCCACTTCCGAAAACTGCTTTACCGCATCGCTCCACTTGCCCTGGCGATACTTGGCGAGCCCGTCGCGGAAATAGCCCAGCGCGTCGACCAGCTGCGGGTAGGTCTCGTCCGTATGGTAGTCGAGGATTTCGTGGATCGCGACCGGCTGCGTCTTGCCCTTGACCACCACCAGATCCAGTTCGCGCGTGCGGTAGGTGCCGCGCAGCTTGGAATAGGTGAACTCGCTCACCAGGATATGGCTGCCGTACTGCTTGCACGCCGACTCCAGGCGCGAGGCGAGATTCACGCCGTCGCCGATGATGGTGTAGTCC
>JAJZUK010000121.1 GCA_021847125.1 Pseudomonadota bacterium
CGACAATGGTCGGCTTGATCAGGATCACCAATTCGCGCTTGACGGTATCGGTGGAGGAGTTGCGGAAGGCGCCGCCTATCAGCGGCGTGTCAGCCAGGCCCGGGATGCCGCTGCGGCCCTTGTTCAGCTCCACTTTCATCAGGCCGCCCAAGACGACGATGTTGCCGTCCTGCGTGCGCACCATGGTGTCCGATTCGCTGACGTTGATTGCGGCCACGTCGACACTTTGCGCCCCGACGCCGACCAGGTTGAACCCGACCGACTTCGGCGTCACGCTGGTGACCAGGGGATGGATGTGCAGCGCAATGTTGCCCTCGCCGTCGATCTGCGGCGTTACGTCGAGCGAGATGCCCGAAAACAGATTGCTGATCTGCGGCGCCACCGAGGTGGGCGTGACGACCCCGGCCACGGTCGAACCCGGGACCACGGCAATACTGGTGACGTAGGGCTGGTCGGTGCCGACCTTGAGTACCGCCTTCTGGTTGTTGAGCGTCGCCACCCTGGGACTGGACAGCACTTGCACCGAACCCTGGGATTCGAGAAACTGCAGCAATGCGGCGAAGTTGTCCGTCTGCACCGCCAGACCGAATACGCCCCCGGCAACGCCGCTGGCGCCGCCGACTACGCCACCCAGGCTTGCGAGCCCGGCACCTGCGCCCGGATTGGCACTGAAGGTGCTGCTGCTGCCCGCGCTGCTGCCGGCCGTAGCGCCGCTCAGGCGACCGGTGGTCGCGAGGCTGTTGGCCGCGCCGCCCAGGCCGCTGGAAAAACCGCCGGCGATGCCGCTGGTGGGAAACGCCGCCCAGTTGATGCCAGACTGATAGGCCTGGTTCAGGGTCACGTCGATGATCTTCGCCTCGAGCATGACTTGCCGCTCGACCGACAGCTGCATCGCCTTGAGCAGCGTCGCCACGCTGCGCAATTCCTGCGGCATGGCGCGCACCACGACTACGCCGGACTGCGGGCTGATCACGATGTTGCGCCCCCCGCCCGTGCCGACGATGGTACGTATGGCGTATTCGACTTCACCCCAGAAGTCCGTCGTCTGCACCGTGGACATGCGCGTGGCGTCGGTCTGTATGCCGGCGAGTGCGCCGGAGGCGTTCGGCGTCAGCGAAGGCGGCCCCTGCACGCCGCCTGGCGGAACTGCAGCTACCGTCGGGATGCTGCTCAAGGTCTGCTGCAATGTGGGCGTGGTGGTCCCTGTGGTCCCGCTCGTCGTGATACCGCTGGAGCCGGCAGTGACCCGCATGTCGCTCCTGCCCTGGCGTGCGCCGATCAGGTAATTGACCTGGAACACGCGCGTCTGCAGGCCCGCCGGCTTGATGTAGATGCGCGTGCCGTCAATCTTGTACTCGTAGCCGTAGATCTCGCGTATCGCATCGAGCGCTTCGGTCAGCGTCACATCCTTGAGATTCACGGAAATCGAGCCGGACACATCCGGGTGCACCAGCATGCTGTAGCGCGTTCCCGACACGATGGACAGGAATACTTCGCGCGCCGGCGCATTGTTCACGTTCAGATCGAAACGCCCCTCCGTCGCCTTTCCCTGCACCTGCGGCAGCTGCATGCGCAGCGGCGGCAACAGCGCCCGGCTCACGGCATCGGGTTCTTTCGGCTGCGCGCGTTGCGCGGCCTGGTCCAGCTCGCGCGTGATCTGCGCGCTGACCTGATTGCTGCGCACGGGTTCCTGCGCACAGCCGGCGAGGATGAACGCGCTTAGAATCAGTCCGGCAATATGCAGCGTTTTCATGGACGTTTCACCGCTTTCTCAGATTTACCACCGGCGCCGGACGCCGCAGCCGCCTTCTCCATAGGAGGATACAACTGTAGCACTTCCAATCCCTGATCGCTTTTCAATGTCACCTCGGTCGCCGTGATTTTTACCAGCCTCGCCTTGCCGTAGCTCCCGCCCAGAGCCACGTACTGGCCGTTGATGATCGCGCCCTTGCGCGCGCTCGACAGCAGTATCGACTGCAGCGGCGTATGCGGGGCAGCGCCGGCAGCAGCCGCGCTCAGCAGTTCCAGCGGCGGCCGCGTCGGATCCGTGAGCGCCTGCGCACCGCCGCTGCCGGGGAGCAGCAGCGCCGCTGCGGCAAGGCCCTGCGCGAGCATCACACGGCCAGCCATGATTTCTCCGGACTCAGCGTATAGATGGTGAGCTTGAGCACCGACTGCGGATATTGCGCCACGTTGAGTTCGAACCCGTCCCAGAACACGCGCTGAGGCATGCGCTCGAGCGCAGCCAGGTAATCGAGCAAGTCGAAATAGCTGCCTTTGATGCTGAGTTCGACCGTGTGGCGAAAAACCTCGCGTGCGCCATCGGTGCGCGTCCGCCCGCCGGCAGCGCCGTGTTGTATGCCGGCGCCCGCGGACATACTGGTGCTGGGCAGGTTGCGCAGCGAAACCAGTTGCAGCTTCGCGTTCTTGCCTATGATGCTCTCCAACATCGCCACCATTTCGTCGGGCGCGACGAACTGCTTTTGCTGTTGCTCGAACTGCCGGTCCAACTGCACCATCTGCGCGCGCAAGCTCTTGAGTTTTTCCCGGTTGAGTTCGTCCTGATCCTGCGCCGCCGGTTTTACCAGGGCCTGAATCTGGGCCTGAATCGCCTTGGTCTCGTCTTCCTGTTGCGCGATCTGCGCCGACAGCTGATTGCGCCGCGACAACACCGGATTCAGCAAAAACACCTGCAGCAGGGTCATCAGCACCAGCGCCACCGCGCCGAAGAACAGCGCCCGCTCGCGCAGGGGCATGGCATCGATGCTGTCGGCGTATTTTTCCAGTAATTGCTTCATCGCGACCCGCCGCCGGGATTCGGCACCGCTTGCTGCGCTGGTCGCGGCGGTTCGGGCGCCGTCTGAGCGGTGGCCGCCGCGTCGGCCTCGTCGGCAGGCTCGGCATAACTGGAGCCGAGCCGGAACTCGGTATAGCGGTAACTCGCGGGCGCAGCCGCCGGCCGCGCTGCATCGGCCGGCAGCGCGCCCTCGCGCTGAGTCATGCTGAGCGAGTCGAAGGCACGGCCATGCAGCGCGCGTTCCTGCTTCAGGCGCTGAATATAGACAGGCACCAGCTCGGGTTGCAGCACGCGCCCCACGATTTCGATATCTTCGCCGCCGGCGCCGATTTTGAAATGCGTCAGCCACAAGCCAGGCAGCGACTGGCGTGCAAGCGCGCGCATGTACTCGGCGTAATTGGCGCCCGTGGCGAGCAAACCGACGCCGAGACTGTCGAGCGTGGCCTTGCGCGCGTTCAACTGCGCCTCGAGCGCTTTCACTTCCGCATCGAGGCTGGCGTCGGGTTTCCTCGGCGCGTAGCGCGCGCTGGTTTGAGCCAGCTGCGCCTTCGCCTGGTTGTACTGCCGGGCCGTTTCCACCGACTGCCGGTCGAGATTCAGGCTCTCGATGCTGGCGTAACCATAGAACAGCGCAACGCCGACCAGCAGCAAGGCCAGCGCATCGACCATGTTCGCTGCAGAAAAGACCTTCTTCTGCTTCAGGAAAATCGGATTGAACAGGTTGATCTGCTGGCTCATAGCGCCTTCGCCTCCGCGCGCAGCGCCGCGCCCAGCACGTGCAGAAACTGCCACTGCTGGTCCACGCCCATGTCCGCGCCGGAAAAATCCAGGGCGTCGCCCAGATCGATCTGCCGCAGCGGCAGGTACAGCTGCGAACCCAGAAACGCGAGCAGCCCGATATCTTCCGGCATCGGCCCCAGCAGCAGTTCCGACAAAGTGATGTTCCGGTACTGGCGCTCGAAGTGATCGAGCGAGCGCTGCAGTTCTACGCCTACGCGTTCGAAATAGCTTTGCCGCTGGTCTGCGTTCGCAGCGGCGAGTTGGTGCCAGGACAGGTCGAGCCGGCGCGCCAGGTAGAGATCGCCCGCGAAGGAAAGGGTAAACAGGCCGCCGGAGCGATCGAAGGTGAGCATGCCGATGCCGCGGTGCGCGCTCGCATACAGTTCGGCGATATTGCGCTGCGCCGTTTCCGGGATGTCGATTGCCTGCAGCGCAATCTTGGCGCGCTCGAACTGGGCGATCTGCCTTTGCACGATCTCGTTTTTCGCCGCCACCGCGTACATGTAGTGGCTTTGCCCCTCCGCCTCCTTGTCGATCGGAATATCGAGCACGTCCATGGTGGCGTCGTCGACGTGGTAGTCGAGCAAATCCTTCACGCGCCAGCGGATCGCCGCCTTCAGTTCCTCGCGCGGCACGTTGGGCGCGTCCACCATCAGCAGCTGGTACTCCGCCGGGTGCAGCAGCGTCGCGCAGCGATAACCGGCCAGCTTGTATTCCTGCGCTGCCCGCTGCAGTTCCGCGCCGTTTTTGTCGTCCAACTGGACCATGCCCCAACGTTCGACCTTGGGCTTGCCCTGCGCCGGGCGTTCGACATGAGCCAGCCGTATAGCGTCAGGGTCGGTACTGATGGCCATCCAGCCCGGCTGTGTCTTTTTCTTGGAGAACCATGCCATCGGCGTTACTCGGCGGACGAGTTACTTGAAGTTATATCAATAAATCGTTGTTGTCAATGGTTTTTCTCCCATAAAACGCGTCGGACAAACACCTTGTTAGCGGCATCTTTCGCGCGATTTCCAGAAGCGCGGCAGTGGCGCGGCATGCCAGTCTAGGTCCTGCCGCACTGGCATTCAAGGATAGATATCCACCGTGTCGATCACGATCGGCCGGCGCGTCCCCATGACCACGCGCGTCATTATAATGGCACTCGGAGTGTTGCCGGGCCAGATGTCCGCTGCTGTATTCACCCACGCGGCTGCGCCCGCCGTAAGATGCTGCTCGACCAAGCCGCGGGCTGCGGCAGCGGAGGTGCTGTTCTGATAATTTGCGCCCCAGACCGCGCCCGACACGGGGTGCGCCTGCATCTGGACAAAGCTGGTGTCATCTCCGGTCGTGCTGGCCGCACCCCAGGCGCTCCCGTTCCACTTCTTCGTCGACACTGTGGCGCCGTTGGCCCACATGACCCAGGCATTGCCGACTTGATTGGGGTGCGTTTCCCAGATCACGTCGAACACGCGGTCGGTCCCCACCGCGCCATCGCCTCCGGGTTCTACGGAATTGTCGTGCAAGGTAAAACCGGACCAGGCCGCCCCGTTCCACAGCAGAGTGTGCAAATCGGCGGCTGCGTCCTGTACGCCTAGCATGATCTGATTCGAGTTCGGATCGGAGGCCAGCCGCAGCCACAGGCCCAGCGTATTCGTTCCAGTGAACGCCACTCCGGTGCCGCCGACTGGAGCGCTCATCGCAC
>JAJZUK010000122.1 GCA_021847125.1 Pseudomonadota bacterium
TGGTCCTGCCAGGGCACGCCGTCGAAGTACCTGCCCGCGACCTGCCGTTAAGCAAGTTCTCTGTTCGGCAAAGCCCCTCGCGCGAGGGGCTTTTTTTTGCCTGAACGAGGCGCTGCATCGAGTGGATATCGGCTCAATGTGACGTTTTCCGTCACATGGTGCCTATCTTTGGTCGGGGCCTTGCGTAAATTGCTCAGTCGGGGTCCATCTAGTTGAACGATAGGGGGTTTACCGAATACAGATATTGGTACGCTATTTGCTTTAGATGTGGGGCAGCGGCAAGTTGCCGTTGTAACTTTTAAAGGGGGCGTTGGGTATGAAAACAATTCAGAAGGGCTTCACCCTGATCGAATTGATGATCGTGGTTGCGATTATCGGCATTCTGGCCGCAGTGGCCTTGCCGGCCTATCAGGACTACACCGTGCGCGCCAAGGTGTCGGAGTTGATGTTGGCGGCGAGCGGTGTGCGCACTGCGATTTCGGAGAAGTTCCAAACCGATCCGAGCAACACGGCCTGTGCCGGTGGCGGTGCGACCATTCCCGTCGTCGGCAAGGTGTCGGCGGCTTCGGTTACCGATGCTGGCACGGTGACGGTGTATGGCAGCACGGCTTCGAGCAGCGTGGGTCAGTCGGTGACGATCACCGTTACGCCGACCTTCAGCACTCTCACCGGTACGATCACCTGGTCCTGCGTGGGCACGCCGTCGAAATACATGCCGGCCACCTGCCGTTAAGAATAGGCGCAAGACGCGGACCGACGCTTGCGCAAGCCGGACACCGTTTGAGTCAGTCTGAAACGGCGTGCCGGACGCGGTCACGGAAAGCCCCTCTGCCGAGGGGCTTTTCATTTCGGGACAGGGACGTCAAAGCTTGAAATTCCTTCCCTCCATCCGACTCATCCAATGCGTCGGCTGTCGCGCGCTCGCTCAATCTATTCCAGCGCGTAAGCAAGATTCGGCCGTCAAGCTGACTTAACTATCCGAAAGAACCAGAGATACTATCGAACGTGCCGCCCAAATTCCCCTCCGGCTACATTCCCCAGCTCGACGGACTGCGCGGCTTGGCCATCCTCGGGGTGCTGCTGTTCCATACCGGACGATTCAGCCTGGGCTGGACCGGTGTCGTGTTGTTTTTCGTCCTGTCCGGATATCTGATTACCGGCATCTTGCTCGACGGCAAGCGGCGCCCCGCATATTTCGGCAATTTCTACGCGCGCCGGGCGCTGCGCATTTTCCCCGCCTACTACCTCATGCTGGGCCTGACCTGGTTGATCAAGCGCGACTTTACCTTGAGCCCGATGGAAGCCGAAATGCCGTCGGCGCTGCCCGAGTGGACCTACTTCGCTTTCTACGTGCAGAATTACTGGATGGGCGTGCACGGGTTCGGCACGCCGCTTTCGCGCTTCCTCGGCTTCACTTGGACGCTCGCGGTCGAGGAGCAGTTCTATCTGGTCTGGCCGCTGCTGGTTTATTTTCTCAGACCGCGGATCCTGCTGCTGTTCTGCATCGCGCTCATCGCGGCAGCACCGCTGTTGCGCACGTGGATTCTCCTGGCCACGGACAATCCGATGCTGACGCTGGCCGCGCTGCCTTCGCATCTGGACAGCCTCGCCATGGGCGCTGCAATTTGCCTGATGTCGCGCGATGCGCGCCTGCGCACCTGGCTCAATCGGCGTACTGGCGCCGCGCTGCTGGTCGCCGCCGGCACTCCGCTTGCAATCCTGGTTTGGGCAACCGGGCTTGCGCCCTATGCGCTCACCAGCCGCCTGCAATGGATGCGCCTGCCAGGCAATGCCTGGTTCCTGACGCTGTTTTCGCTGGTGTCCGGCGCGGTGCTCATACTTGCGTTGAGCCGGGTTTCGCGTTTGTCCTCAACTTTGACCTGGCGGCCGTTGCGTGCGCTGGGAAAAATCAGCTACGGCGTCTATCTCTACTACACGCTGGGGTATTTCCTCGTCTCCACCGTGTACAAGGTGTCCGTATTCCTGCCTCTTTCCGGCACTCACCCGGGGGAGTGGGACCTGCTCGCCATCAATGCTGCGCAGATGGCGCTGACCGTGGCGATGGCGGCGGTTTCCTACCGCTATCTGGAACGCCCGCTGCTCGCCCTGAAAGATCGCTTTCGTTAGACATTGACTGCTTCCGGTAGAGCGCGTGGCAGCAACAGGTCGAAACGGCGAATTCAAACTGCAGCAGCGGGACGGCAGCGCCCAGCGAACAGCGCCAGCGCCTTACGCGCTGCGGGCGTTTCCGTTATCCTTGAATGCCCAGAATCGAATCGGCACCGGAGCCTGTCTGCCGGGCCCGGGTAAACCATGAAAATGCTGTTCAAGTCGCTGTTGCGCAATATCGGGCGCGGCTCGCCGAAGCCGCGGCCAAGCGTGCGCACGCCGCAGGAACTGTTGGTCGAGGCGCGCGCGCGCTTCGATGCCAATGATCTGGTGCGGGCGCAATTGCTGTTCGAAGACGTGCTGGAACTCGAGCCGGAGAATGCGGATGCGCTGCATTTCCTCGGGCTGACCGGGCATCGCATCCGCGATCTGGGCTTTGCCATGGAGTATTTCGAGCGCTCGATCAAGGCGCGCCCGAACGACGCGGTATTCCACAACAACCTCGGCAGCGTGCTGGTCCAGGCCGGGCGCACCGAAGAAGCGGCCGCCTGCTTTCGCAAGGCGCTGGAGATCGACCCCGCCCTCAACATCGCCCATATCAATCTCATCTTCATCATGATCCTGCTCGAAAGCGTGCGGCCGGAGGAAGTGTATGCGGAGCATGTCGCCTGGGCAAAGATCCATGCCGATCCGCTGCTGGCGCAGGCCGAGCCCCATCACAACTCGCGCGAGCCGGAGCGGCGCCTGCGCCTGGGTTACCTCTCGGCCGATTTCCGCCAGCATGCCTTGAGCTATTTCATCGAGCCGGCGCTGGCGCAGCACGACGGCACGGCGTTCGAAGTGTTCTGCTATCACAGCGGCCGCATTGCCGACGAGGTGACGCGGCGCCTGGCGCAGCATGCCGAGCATTGGCGCGAGGTGCTCGATCTGGACGATGCGGCCCTCGCCGCACAGATTCGCGACGACGGCATCGACATCCTGGTCGACTTGTCCGGCCACTTGCGCGACAACCGCCTGATGGTGTTTGCGCGCAAGCCTGCTCCGATTCAGATGACATATCTCGCCTATCCGAACACCACCGGCATGCGCGCCATGGATTACCGCCTCACCGACGCGGTGTGCGATCCTCCGGGCGTGACCGAGCGCTTTTACCGCGAGACGCTGATACGCCTGCCGCGCTGCATGTGGTGCTATCGCCCCAGCCCGGATATGCCCGAGGTGGCGCCGCCGCCGGCCCGAACGAGCGGCGCGGTGACGTTTGCATCGATGAACGGAGCGAACAAGATCACGCCGCGCATGCTGGTGCTGTGGGCGCGCATACTCGCGCAGATTCCGGGCTCGCGCATCGTATTCACTACGGTGCCGGAACAGGGGCGCGCGCGCATACGCGATGCCTTGGCCCAAACCGGCATCGCCGAGTCGCGCATCAGCATGCACGACCGGCTGCCGACCAAGGATTTCTGGGCGCTGTATGCGGGCATAGACATTCTGCTCGATACCTTTCCCATGAATGGTGGCACCACGACCTGCGAAGCGCTGTGGCTGGGTGTGCCGGTGGTCAGCCGCAGCGGCGATATTTTCCAGTCGCGCGCGGGACTCAGCATCCTCGGCAGCCTGGGGCTGAACGGGCTGGTTGCGGGCAGCGACGAAGACTACGTGCACATCGCGGTCGAACTGGCGCGCGACGGCGCGCGCTTGGCTGCATTGCGCGCCGGATTGCGCGAACGCATGCGCGCTTCGCCGCTCACCGATGCCCGCGGCTACGCGCGCGACCTGGAGGCGGCCTACCGCGGCATATGGCGCGAGTGGTGCGGCCGTTCGCCGCAGTGAGCGCGCGCCGGCGCAGCGCCAACGGCGCGGCGGCCTAGGCCATGCTGGCGCGCATGCTCGCGGGCCTGCTGCCGCCGCGCGGAAATTCCGCGGCGGGCCTGTATCGCCGCGCCACTGCGGCGCGCGAGCGCGGCGATTGGACCGAGGCCATAGACTGCTATCGGCGCACGCTTGCGCTCGAGCCCGGTCATGCCGATGCCCACAACGACCTCGGCGTCGCGTTGTGCGCGCAAAGGGATTTCGCCGGCGCGCGCGCCGCATTCATGCGCGCGCTGGAGCTGCGCGGCGAATTCGTGGCGGCGCAGGTCAATCTCGGCCAGCTGCTGCAAGCGGAGTTTCGCGACTACCGCGCAGCCGCGGCGCATTACCGCGCCGCGCTCGCGCTCGATCCGCAGCAGGCGCAGGCGCGCAACAAGCTTGCGCTGGTGCTGTACGAGCGCGGACTGGTAGCCGAAGCGATCGCCTGCCTGCGCGAAGCGCTGCGACGCGACCCCGGCGACGCGCTCGCGCGTCAATTCATGCTGTTCATGTCCAATGCGCTGCCGCAGCGCGACCTGGACGCGTGGTATCGCGAGCACCGCCTGTGGGGACAGATGCACGCGGACCCGCTGCCGCGCTATGCGCATGCGCCGCTACGCACCGCGCGCCGCCTGCGCCTCGGCTATGTCTCGGCGGACCTGCGCGAACATGCGACGGCGGCCTTCGTCCGCCCGGTTCTTGCGCACCACGACCGCGACAGCTTCGATGTCGTCTGCTACAGCAACTCGGGGGAGACCGATGCGCAGACGCTGGCGCTGCAGCGCCTGGGGCATCGCTGGCGCGGCATCGCCGGCATCGACGACGCGCAGGCGGCGCAGCTGATCCACGCCGATGCGATAGACATTCTGGTCGATTTGTCGGGACACACCCGCGGCGGCCGCCTGGGCGTGTTCGCGCGCAAGCCAGCGCCGGTGCAAATAAGCTATCTCGGCTATCTCAATACCACGGGCGCGGCGGCGATGGATTACCGCATCAGCGATGCGATCGCCGATCCGCCGGGCGCAAGCGAACGCCTGCATTGCGAAACCCTGCTGCGCCTGCCGCGGACGCTGTGGTGCTATGAGCCGCCCGAGGATGCGCCGGAAATCTGCGCGCCGCCGGCGCAGCGCAACGGCTACATCACCTTCGGTTCGTTCAATCACGTCGCCAAGCTCAACGACGGCGTGCTCGAGCTGTGGGGCGAATTGCTGCGCCGCCTGCCGCAGGCGCGCCTGCAGCTCATGGCCCTGCCCGACGAGGAGACTGCGCAGCGCATCCGCGCCGCCCTGGAA
>JAJZUK010000123.1 GCA_021847125.1 Pseudomonadota bacterium
GGGTTGCGTGACGGCGGTGCTCGCATTGTTGCCCGGATCGCCGCGCTTGACGAGATAACCCGAAGGCAGGTTCTGGAACGAGGCGTTGGGGTAGGTCGGCTCCACGCCCCAGGCTCCGCGCAGCACCCCTGACGCGATGTTGTCGTGGGTGTATCCGGCGGTGTCGGTATGCGTATGCGTCGCCGACGCATCGGGCGTGCCGTTGATGGCGCCGGCAGTGCCGTTGAAGTGCTGGAACTTCACCACGCGGTGCGGGTTGTGGCAGTCGGTGCACTCGGCGTGGCGGTTGGTTGCCGCCGCCACGCCGAGCTTGCCGCGCTGCTCGATGCCGTCCGCGCCGCATTTGTTGGTCGTGCCGGTGCAGTCGACGAACGTGGCGTCGTTGAAGTTGCCGCCGATGTCGTGCACTTCGCTGCCTGCGGGCTGATCGGTGGACTTGATCGGCATCCTGCGCGCCGCAGCGAAATCGGTCTGTATGTCGTCGATGCCCGTCATCGGCGTGATCACGCTGTTGGCGCCGCTGGTGTGGCATTGGTAACAGGTTTCCTCCAAGGCGGCATTGCCGCCTTGCTTGTAGCCGCCGGCTCCCGGCGCGCCCCCCAAATAGGCGGCGTCGGTGCCCTCGCGCAGCAGATGCCGCGCGCCCTGCACCGTGTGCGTGTCGTGGCAGTTGAGACAGGAGGCTTTCCACACCGGCAGGTTCGCCGGGAATTCGCGCGGTGTGACCGACCCGGCGGTGTAGGTCTGCGTCGCGACCAGCGAATTGCCGTGGACCGAATAGGCCCAGGCGCCGGCGGCGCCGTTCTTGTCGTGACAGGCAAGGCAGATGATGTCGTTGGCCTGATTGTACGTCGGCGTGGGCGCCGCCACCTGGAAACGGTTGGTGCGCAGGAATTTCTGGTTGCCCTGCGTGGTGTCGGTCTCGACCAGATGCGGGTCGTGGCAGGCCGAGCACTGCACCTGCCCGGTAGCGCCCGCGCCGGTCGGCTCCAGCGGCAGCAGGGGATGGTAGCCGGCGATCTGCTTGCCGATGACCGTGCCCGTGGTCGCAGGATACTTCTGATTGGCATCCAGACCGCGCAACTCGCCGTCGCGCAAGGCGAGCGTATTGTCGTAGGTGACCGAAATCGGGTGGTCGTTGGTGAGGTTGGTGCCGAGATTCTCGCTGTAACCGCTGGAGGCGCCGTAGGTTCCTCCGGGTAGCGTGGTGACGCCGCCGGTCATGGGAACCGAAACGGTCCCGGTAGCCGCTGTGGAGCCCGCGCCGTTCAACACGTTCACGCTGCCGACGGCAAGCGTGCCGTCGTGGCAGGAGAGGCACAGCTTGGAGCTGCCGCCGGGCTGGCCGCTATACCCGGCCTGTATCGTCGCCGCGTCCAGGGACGAGGAGGTGTAACCGACGTAGGTGCTCGTTGCCGGCACCGTGCGGTTCCACAACTGCCCGCCAATGCCGGCGCCGCCCTGGTCGGTCCTGGTGGCGCCGTGCGGCGTATGGCAGAAGGCGCAGATCTGGGTTTCCGACACCGCCGTCACGGTGCGCGCCGCCGTGCTGCTGGTCGCCGAGAGATTATGCTTGCTGTTCCTGACATCGGCCTTGCGCACCGCCTCCGCGCCCGAGGAAAGCAGCAGCGCCAGCGCGGCGCAAAGCGCGCGCGCGGATCGACTAACCTTCATGGCCGTCTCCGCCCAGGAACTGAAACAAGACTACGCGCGCATTGAACATGTCCGCCACGTAGACACGGTTGTTGCGATCGACCCAGACGCCGGCGGGAAGATAGAACTGGCCCACTTCCAGCCCGGTGCCGCCGATCGCGAGCAACAGCTTGCCTTTCGGATTGAAAATCAGCAAATGATCGTAGTAGGACTCGATCACGTAAATATTGCCTTCGCTGTCGACGGCGATGCCCTTGGGTCGCACCAGGTTGCCCAGATACAGGCCGCGCGAGCCGAAGTGCAGCTCGGATACCTCGCCCTCTTCGCCAAAAACCTGGATGCGGCTGTT
The DNA here is from genome assembly GCA_021847125.1 of Pseudomonadota bacterium. Next base: position 2,003 of record JAJZUK010000123.1, read on the forward strand.
CATGGTGTCGGTGACATACAGCTCGCCGCGGGCAAAGGCCAGATACGTCGGATAATTGAACTCCCCGACGCCCTCGCCACGGTGGCCTATGGTCTTCACCAGCCGCCCTGCGTCGTCAAAAACCTTGATGTCGTGTGCATAGGTGTCGGCCACGTAGATGCGCTTACCCTGCGGATCGTAGGCGATGCCGGTCGGCCGGCGCAGCAGACCCTTGCCGATGCGTCCGCGCGCATTCCCGTGCCGATCCAGCCGCACCACGTAACCGAGCTGCGCATCGGCCACCAGCAGTTCGCCGTTTGCTCCCAGCGCGAGGCCTACCGGATTGGCGAAATTCGCCAGGCCGTCGGCCTTGTCCCAGATGCGCAGCTCGCCGGCGACGGTATCGAAGACGTAGATCGCGCCGCGGCCGACGTCGGAAACATAGATCCTGCCCGCTGCGTCGACGACGCCCGACTGCGGCCGCTGCAGTTCTATCGGTGCCGCATCCCCGGCCAGCAGTCCCGCAAGCCAGCGCAATGCGTTCTTGATGCCATCGCCTTCCTCGGTCTTGGGCTTGAAATTCGCCTCGCCCAGCAGTTGCCCGGCGTAACGATAGCGCGGTACCTGCGGCAGAGGCGGCCAGAACATGCGTTCCTCCTCCGCGGGTTGGACGATCTCGGCCTGAAACACCTTGGGCGTCGTCGCGCAGCCGGCAACAACCAGTCCAAGAAGGAGCAACTGCGCAAGTTTGCCTGCCCTCAACAGCTTGTGCCGCGAAATGCCCATGGCCACCATTCCGTTTTACCCCCGTCGCCGCGAACGGCGCACCTCACGATTTTCGCGCCGGCGTCCTGCCGGGCGCGATGCGCATCACCTGCACGCGCGCGCCGGCGCCGTCGGCCAGCGTGATCCAGTCATCCTGTATCGACAGGTCGCTGATTTCCTTCAGTCCCAATTCCTCCGGTCGCAGCGTCGCGAGCAGTGTGTCCGCGAAATAAATCTTGAGCGTACCGTCAAAGCCGTCGAGCACGTACACGCGTGCCTCGCGATCCACCGCCAGGGCCCCGGGCTGCGACAGTTCCCGCCCGCCGAAGCGCCCGGCAATCACCCCCTCCGGCGTCACGCGCACGACGCAGCGGCACAACGGATCGGACAGGTAGATCGTGTCACCGGCCACGGCGATGCCGGCGATTCCCAGCACGCGCTCGCCGCCGTTCGAACGCAAGGAAAGAACATAGCCTGCGCGGCCGAGCGCATGATACGCAACGATTTGATTGTACATCGCGTCGGCGATCAGCACGCGGCCACGCGCCGTGTCGAGCGCAACATCCACCGCGCGCCCGAGATTGACATCATCGCCGTAGGTCGCGATGACCTGTCCGCCGCGGGAATACTGCCGGATTCGCCGCGCGCGCGCATCGAGCACATAGAGCGAGTCGTCGCCCGCCACGCGCACGCGCATGCCGGTTTGCGCGCGCACGCCGGGCAGCGCGATCATCGCATTCTGCGCACTGTCATAGCGATAAAGGTTGCCCGATCCGATATCGGCGATATACAGATTCTCGCCCTGCCCCGATGCCGAAACCGGATGCACCAAGGGTTGGTAGCCCGCGCCCCCGGCGGGGAGCAGGGTGCCGCTGCGGTCGATGCCGGTGGCAATGCGCGCTCCGCTCACCAGCGTCGTCGGCAGCAGCGTCGGCCGGCCCGGCGCGGCGGCGCCACGCGGCAGCAGTTGCGCCGGTGGCGGGCTCGGGTGCTCGATGTAGTCCACCGGCGCGCAGGCGGCGGCCAATATCGCGGCAGCCAGCGCCACCGGCCGCCAGTTCACCGCGCGTCGCTTTTCGCTTCGACAGTTTCGCATCGCCTTCGCTCCTACCAGCGTCCCGGACCCAGGGTTCGTTCCCCGCCCATGATTTTGCTCTCCAGGCCAGGTTTGCCGGAATGACACAGATCGCAGCGGTCGGGGCCCCAGGCCACTTTGCCGTTATGGCATTTGCCGCAGAACTTTCCGTTGATGATGTCCGACATCAGCACGTCGTTTTCGGTCGCGCGCATGACGAACCCCAGTTCCGAATGGCACACCTTGCACTGAAAGCGGATGCGGTGAAACCAGTGCGGAAACACCACCGGGCGCTGCCCGTTCTTCTCGGCGCGCTTGTTCAGGATCACGTCGCCGTATTCGGCCTGCGCCGGTGGGGGCAGGGCGAAAAACGCCAGCAGCAGAATCAGTGTCTTGAACATCAGCCGCAACATGGCGAATTCCTAGGGGTTCCCGAGCGCCGTTCGCGCGTATGCCGACGACGACGCCCGTGCTTTGCTGCGCGGAGTATTGTGGCAACGCTTGCATTCGGTCAGGGGGAAAGCGACCGCGCCGTGGCAGACCCCGCATTGTTCGCCGTTCAGGATCGCCAGCATGGAGTACTTGTTGGCTCCGGCTTCTTTCTTGAACAGCTTGTCGTGGCAGTTGCCGCAATCGAGCCACAAGGTGTGGTCCTTGTGCGGGAAGCGCACCATGGCCTCGCTGCCGTTCAGATCGAGCAGGATGTCGGTGTCGCGAAGATTGAACTTGGTTTCCGGATAGATATTGCTGCGCGGCTGGATAAGACCCTTCTGGATCGCCTCCCCCCAAAGGACTTTGTCGCCGGCGTTGGTCCCGGGCAGTTTGGACAGCGCCTCGCTCGGCTCCTGCAGTTGTTTGATCGCCGGGTTTTTCGGATCGTGTATTCCGTCTTTCGCCAGCGGCAGCCAGGTGCGCGTGTCCTGGGCCACTACGCCCGCGGCCAGGCAGCACAGCAGCAGTGCGGCGGCCGCGCGGGTCCAACGCCGAGGTCCGCTTGTTTGTTCGGTATGCGGGGTGCCGGTCATCGTTTCCCTTAGCCTGGAACAAAAATCCCGAGACCGCGGATCGCGCGCAATAGTTCGCGTGTCGACTGCTCGAGTTGCTCGATCGCCGCCGGGTAGTCGCCCGCCGCGGCCCCGCGCTCGGCCTCGCCGCGCAGTCGCGCCGCGGTTTGCACCGACGCCTGCACCGCGCCCTCGGCTGCCTGCGTGCTGCGTTTGTCGGCGAGCAAGGATTGGACCAGCGCCCGATGCGTGTCGTTGCGCTCGATCTCGTATTCATATTCCTCCTGTTTGCTCGCGAAATGCACCGAGCGGGTGAGCGTGTCGCCGCTGCGCATCGAGCTGACCGCGGCCTTGGCCACGAGGTAGGCCCGGTCGAGCAGCGC
>JAJZUK010000124.1 GCA_021847125.1 Pseudomonadota bacterium
CCGTTCATGTCGCTGCCGCTCCAGAAGTCGCGCTCGAACTTCTCCGTCTGCGTGCCCGCGAGCCGCAGCGCGAACAGCTTGCGGAAGATGAACAGCCAGCTCATGAACGAGACCGACAGCAGCAAGGCCATGACGATCTGCACCGGCACGCTGGCGTTGGTGATCAGGGTAAGTATCGACAGATCCTGGGTGACATTCATTGTTGTATTGACTCGCGTAGCTTTATCGAAAAAGGGGGTGCGCCCCCTTTTAAATCCCCCAAATCAGAGGACGTCCCTTAAAAATTGCGGTATGGCAGCGGGCTTGAAATTATGCCGGTTCAGGCAGACCACCTGGATCTCGGCGCGCGCCAGCACTTCGGCGCCGCGCCGCGCCTCCTGGGCCAGCTGTACGTAGACACGCGCGAGCTTCAGCGGTTCAACCGTCAGCTCGAGCAGGTCGTCCAGCCGCGCCGGCCGCTCGAATTCGAGCTCGGCCCGCCGCACCACGAAGATCAGCCCCTCTTCCTGCGCCAGTTTATCCTGATTCAGGCCGAAATTGCGCAGCCATTCGGTGCGCGCGCGCTCGAAAAATTTCAGATAGTTGGCGTAATACACTACGCCGCCGCTGTCGGTGTCTTCGTAGTAGACGCGCACCGGCCAGGTAAAACATTTGCTCATCTTAGAGATTACAAATGAGGGGATACATCCCCTCATACTCCCCTAAATCGGAGGCCATTTCACTACTTCTGAAATGGCCGCCTAGTTTCAGGCTGCGCCCGGATCGTTCCACAAATCGGCGTTCGCGCCCGGGCTCGGCGGCGCCAGGCCGAAATGGCGATAGGTCGACAGCGTGGCGACGCGCCCGCGCGGCGTGCGCTGCAAATAGCCCTGCATGATCAGGAACGGCTCGATCACATCCTCGATGGTGTCGCGCTCTTCGCCGATCGCATGGGCGAGATTGTCCACGCCCACCGGGCCGCCGGCGAACTTCTCGATCACCGCGAGCAGCAGCTTGCGGTCCATCAGGTCCAGGCCGAGCGCGTCCACGTCGAGCATTTGCAGCGCCGCATCGGCGACCTCGCGGCTCACGCCGCTCCGCGTCCTGACTTCGGCATAGTCGCGCACGCGCCGCAGCAGCCGGTTGGCGATGCGCGGCGTGCCGCGCGAGCGCCGCGCGATTTCGAGCGAACCTTCGGCGGCCACCTCGACCTTGAGCAGCCCGGCCGAGCGGCTCACGATCTGCTGCAGTTCGGACGCGCTATAGAATTCCAGGCGCGCGACGATGCCGAAGCGGTCGCGCAAGGGGTTGGTCAGCATGCCGGCGCGCGTGGTGGCGCCGACCAGCGTGAACGGCGGCAGATCGAGCTTGACCGAGCGCGCCGCCGGACCTTCGCCGATCATGATGTCGAGCTGGAAATCCTCCAGCGCCGGATACAGGATTTCCTCGACCACCGGCGACAGGCGGTGGATCTCGTCGATGAACAGGACGTCGTTCGGTTCGAGATTGGTGAGCAACGCGGCGAGGTCGCCCGGGCGCTCGAGCACCGGACCCGAGGTGTGGCGCAGGTTGACGCCCATTTCGCGCGCGATGATGTGCGCGAGCGTCGTTTTTCCCAGGCCCGGCGGGCCGAACAGCAGCACGTGGTCGAGCGACTCCTTGCGCGCGCGCGCCGCCTCGATGAATATCGACAGCTGGCTGCGAATTTTTTCCTGGCCGACGTACTCGGACAGCGCCTTGGGGCGCAGCGCGCGCTCGAGCGCCTCCTCCTGCGGCGAGGCCGGGTCGGCGGCGATCAGTCGGTCGGTTTCAATGGCCATGCGCTATTTTACTCGGGCGCGTCCGCCGCAGTCTGCAATGCAGCCTTAAGCTTGACGCTCTTTTTTTCAGTCATGGTGCTCTGACCGCGGTGTCCCGCGCTTCCTTGGAATGTACCTGCACGATGTCATATGCCTGCCAGATGCGATAGCGGCGCTGACCGGTCATTTCGCGCAGGATACCGAGTTTCACCAATTCATCGATAGCCTTTTGCGCAGTACGGAAAGTGACTTTCATTCGATCCCGGACCATAGGCGCCGATACCCACGGGTTGGCGAGCAGCTCTTCGACCACATCGAGCGTGATCCGCGATGCCCGCCCACCGGCCAGCATGGCCCGATACTTCTCGCGCAGATCGATGATCAGACGCGCTGAATCGAGCGCGTCGCGTGCCTGCTCGCGCACGCCGCGCAGGAAGAATTCCACCCACTCCTCCCACCTACCCTTATGGGTCACGTCGAGCAGCCCGCGGTAATAGTCATCGCGGTAGCGTTCGAAAAATGCGCTTAGGTAAAGCAGCGGCTGGGGCAGCAGCCCCCAGTGCACCAGCAACAGTACGATGAGAAGGCGCCCCACCCGGCCGTTGCCATCTACGAACGGGTGGATCATTTCGAACTGGACATGGATCAGCGCGAGCCGCACCAGCGGCGGCATGTCGGTATCGGCATGCAGGTAGCGCTCCAATGCGTCCAGCGCTTCGTGCATCTGCACTACCGGTGGCGGTACATACGTCGCCTCCGTCAGCGTCGCGCCGGGCGGCCCGATCCAATTCTGGGTCGTGCGAAACTCGCCCGGCAGGGCGCGGTCACCGCGAACGCCGCGCATCAGGCGTTCATGCAATTCGCGTATCAAGCGCAGGCTGACCGGCAGAGTCGCCAGCCGCTCCAGACCGTATTCCAGCGCCACGACGTAGTTATGCACTTCCCGCACGTCTGCGTACTGCGCCGTATCCTGAGGCTCCGCCTCGTAGCGATACAGATCGCCTAGCGTGGAGATCGTGCCTTCGATGCGGGAGGACAATACTGCCTCGCGCCGAACGGCAGGACGAACGAGGATCCATGGATTGGGCAGCGTTCTGCCAAGACCGGCCAATTCGCCCAGCGTCCCCCGCGCTTCGTCAAGCAGCCGGATTAGAGACGACGAATAGGCGAGTTCCGGCGGCAACGGTTTGGGTAAATATGCCCAATAACCTGTTGCTTGGCGCGAAGCCTCGCCGGCTCGAGGGCTCTGGATATCTTCTGGTTTCAAAATACAACAGAATGCACAATAATGATACTAAATTACGTTAAAGTATAATTATAGTCAAGTTAATTACTCCTTTAGCTAGCCTAATCTTAACATAAGTGTATTTTCGATAATGAAAATACATTAACCGCTAATTTAATTGTATTGTAGCTGCCAAGCTAGCTTTAACCTTTAATAAGCCGGCTTCTAATTAAAGAAAACCAGCCCTAGTCTTAATATCGCGCTCGGCTTTCACTTCAATGATGTAGGCGCGGCTGCTAGTCTCGCCAGCGACGCAGAAACTGCAGCGTGCTCCCATCGCCTGCGGAACTCGCCCACTCCAAAATCTCGCCGATGTTTGCTCAGCTCCGCGCGAGCGACTTCAGCGCCTGTCGAATACCCTCGGATACGCTCAGTCCTTCGGGCAACTGCTTCAGCGCGCGCTGCGCCTCTTTTTCGTTGTAGCCTAGCGCAAGCAGCGCGTGCAGCACGTCGCTCGCTGCGGGCGCGGCGCGGTTCACCGCCATGCCGCTGGTGAGTTCGGCGCCGAGCTTGTCCTTCAGTTCGAGCAGCAGGCGCTCGGCCGTCTTCTTGCCTATGCCCGGAACCTTGGTCAGGCGCGCGGCTTCCTGCGTCGCCACCGCCTGCACCAGCTCGGCCACGCTCATGCCCGAGAGCAGCGCGAGCGCGGTGCGCGCGCCGACACCGCTGATCTTGAGCAGCTGGCGGAACGCCTTGCGCTCGGCCTCGCTGGCGAAGCCGTAGAGCAGATGCGCGTCTTCGCGCACCACCAGGTGGGTGTACAGCGTCAGCCGCTCGCCCACGTTGGGCAGGTTGTAGAACGTGCTCATGGGTACGTCGATTTCGTAGCCCACGCCCTGCACTTCCAGGATCAGCTGCGGCGGGGTCTTTTCCAGCAGCACGCCGCTCAAGCGCCCGATCATATGAGCCGTCCCCTTCTGACGCGATAGCCCGCGGTCGCGACCGCGCCCACCCCCTGGCCGCCATGCGCATGGCAGATGGCGCAGGCGAGCGCATCGGCCGCGTCGGCGCCGGGGCTGCCCGGCAGGCGCAGCAGCCGCCGCACCATTTCCTGCACCTGTTCCTTGTTCGCATGCCCGTTGCCCACCACGGCCTGCTTCACCTGCAACGCCGTGTATTCGGCCACCGGCAGGTCCTCCAGCACCGCGGCGCAGATGGCCGTGCCGCGCGCCTGTCCGAGCAGCAGCGTGGATTGCGGATTGACGTTGACGAACACTTTTTCCACCGCGACCTGCTGCGGCCGATGCTCCTGGATCACTTCGCGCAGGCCCTCCAGTATGGTCTTGAGCCTGCCGGGCAGATCCGCTTCCGGCGCCTTGACGCAGCCGCTGGTCACATAGGCGAGTTTGCTGCCGATCTTGCGAATGATGCCAAATCCCGTGATGCGCAGGCCGGGATCGATGCCGAGGATCGTCAGAGGGATGTCCGCCATCGGCTGATTATAGGCTTGTGCCGCCGGCCTACTCGTCCATCATCGCGGTGGTGTAGACGTCCTGCACATCGTCCAGCCCTTCGAGCGCGTCGAGCAGCTTTTGCATGCGCAGCGCATCCTCGCCCGCGAGCACGGTTTCGCTCAACGGCTTCATCGTGATTTCGGCCACTTCGGGTTTGAGCCCGACTTTCTCCAGCCCCTGCTTCACCGCGGAAAAATCGCTGTACGCGCAAATCACCTCGACCGAGCCGTCGTCATTGGTGAGCACATCCTCGGCGCCCGCCTCCAGCGCCGCTTCCATCACCTTGTCTTCGCTCGTGCCCGGGGCAAAAACGAACTGGCCGCAATGCTTGAACATGAACGCGACCGAGCCGTCGGTGCCGAGGTTGCCGCCGTTCTTGACGAAGGCATGGCGCACTTCGGCCACGGTGCGCGTGCGGTTGTCGGTGAGGCAATCGACCATCACCGCGGCGCCGCCGATGCCGTAGCCCTCATAGCGCACCTCCTCGTAATTGGCGCCTTCGAGCGCGCCCGCGCCGCGCTTGGCCGCGCTCTCGATATTGTCCTTGGACATGTTCACGTCGCGCGCTTTTTCCATCGCGAGGCGCAGGCGCGGATTCATGCCGGGATCGGCGCCGCCCATGCGCGCCGCCACCGTGATTTCGCGTATCAGGCGCGTGAACACCTTGCCCCTCTTGGCA
>JAJZUK010000125.1 GCA_021847125.1 Pseudomonadota bacterium
CGGGCTCAACTTGCCGGGTTTGGACAGGATCTCCGCGGGAACGGTGATCTTGCCTACATCGTGCAGATGGCCGGCGACGCGCAGGCCCTCCAGGCGGTCCTCGTCAAACCCGAGCTCGGTCCCGAGCGCCACGGCGATCTTGGCTACGCGCCGCTCGTGTCCGGCGGTGTAGGGGTCGCGCATTTCGCTCAGGCTGGTGGCCACCTCCACCGTGCTCCGGAACGCGGTCTTGAGCTGCTCGATATAGCGCTCGATCTGCTCCTCGGCGCGTATTTTCTCCGAGATGTCCTGCGCCATGCCTACGGTAGCCGGCTCGCCGTTGAATTGGTAGACGCTCCCCTGCAGGCCCAGGGTGATGATCTTGCCGTCCGCGCACCGCGCCCGCACCTCGTAGGAGACCGAACCTGCGCCCGCGCGCAGCTTGTCCCGCTCCTCCCGCAGTATCGGCAGGTCTTCGGCGAGCACGATATCGTCGATGAGAACGCCGACCAATTGTCCCGGACCGTAGCCCAGCATCTGCTCCAGGCGCGGATTGGCATAGCGGAACACGCCGTCCTGGGAAATATAGATGCCGGTCAGCGATTGCTCGATCAGGCCCCGAAAGCGCGCCTCGCTCTCGCGAAGCTCCTGCTCCGCGCGCGCGCAAGGCGTCCCTGTGCTTCGCTGACCTCGCGCGTCACCGCGGGAGCCAGCAGCGCCAGATGATCCTTCATCACGCAATCGTGCGCGCCCGCCTTCATCAGCGCGACCGCAGCTTCCTCGCCGATGACCCCCGAGACCACGATGAACGGTATGTCGAGCTTCAGTTCGCGCAGCAGCGTGAGCGCCGGGATCGCGCCGAAGCCGGGAACATTGAAATCGGACAGCACGATGTCCCAGGCGCGCTCGCCCAGCGCGGCGCGCATCTGCGCCGCGTCCTCCACCCGTTTGTGCGCGACCTCGAACCCGTCTCTCGTCAACTGGCGCACCACCAGCGCGGCATCGCTGGCGGAGTCCTCGACGATCAGGACGGATAGCGGAGTGCTCATGCGCGATTCACCTCCTTGGCGGCGGCCCTGCGGGGGCGGCATACGATAGTGGCAGACGCGCGCGACTAGGCAGGGATCCCGTAACGCGCATTGGGATGCAGAAACGGCCAGGGCGAGGCTTCCGCACCGCGCGCTACGGGCACTTCGATCAGCACCGGGCCGGACTGCGCGAACGCCTTCTCCAGCGCCGCTTTCAGTTCCGCGGGCGTGTTCGCCCGGTAGCCTGCGGCGCCGAAACTCTCGGCCAGTTTGACGAAATCCGGATTGGTCAGCGTGGAGCCGATTTCCCTGCCCTGGTAGAGCCGGTGCTGGTCGCGCAGCACGTTGCCGTAGCTCGCGTTGTTGAATACGACGGTGACCAGGCCGATGCCGTACTGGACCGCCGTCGCCAGTTCCTGTACGCCGAACATGAAACCGCCGTCGCCCGCGACGGACACCACGCATTTGTCCGGGTTGGCGATTTTCACGCCGAGCGCGGTCATGAAGCCGAAGCCGACATTGTCCTGGTAGCCGCCGGTGACGAAGGTGCGCGGCGTGTAGGCGGGAAAGCCGAAGCGCGAGGTGAAGCCGACCTGGGAGATCTCCTCGACGAAATAGCCATCGCGCGGCAGCACCGCGCGTATCGCGTCGAGATAAGCCAGCTGCGGCTGCACGCCCTCGATCTCTTGCCGAAAGCGGGATTTGATCGCGCTGAATTCGGCCGCGCGCGATGCACGTTTCGCCAGCTTGCCCGACCAGGCATCCAACAGCGCACGCGCCCCTGCTTTGGCGTCACCCAAGATGCCGACATCGGGTCTTAGCCGGACAAACTCGGTCGGATCGATGTCTATGCGTATGACCTTGAGCCCAGGGGGCAGGACGCTCCAGCGCAGATACTGCAGTTCCAGCCGGCTGCCTATGCCCAGAAGCACGTCGGTATCGTGCCAGAGCTTGTAGCCATCACCCAGATTGAAACCATAAGGCGTATCGTCGCCGACGATGCCGCGGCCGCTGCGATGCGAGGTCACCGGCGCCTGCAGCAGCCGGGCGAGTTCCAGCACTTCGGCGCCGGCGCCGAGCGCGCCGCTGCCCACGGTGATCATCGGGTTGTTCGCGTTCTGCAGCAGGGCAACCGCGCGCGCAATTTGGTCCGGATCCGGTTCGGGCGGCGGCGCCGGCGCCACCGGCGTTGCGTCATCGACCAGCGCTTGGGCGCCGAACACGTCCCACGGCGTCTCCACCGCCACCGGGCGCACGCGGCCGCTCGCAAGCTGCCTGAACGCTTCGCCCATCACGGCCGGGGCTTCGCTCGGATGATTGATGCGCTCCGACCACTTGGTCAGTCCGCGCAGGATCGCGAGCTGGTCGGGCAGTTCGTGCAGGATGCCGCGGCCGCGGCCGATGAAATACGACTGGATGTTGCCGGTGATGCACAGCACCGGCGCGTTGGCGCCGTAGGCCGTGCACAGCGCGGCGCCGGCGTTGAGCACCCCCGGCCCTGGCACGACGGTGAACGCGCCGACGCGGCCGGTGGACTTGGCGTAGCCATAGGCCATGTAGCCCGCGCCCTGCTCGTGGCGGTTGGCGATGAAGCGTATCTTGTCCTTGCATGCATGCAGGGCGTCGATGAAATCGTAGGTGTGCGCGCCGGGTATGCCGAATAGGGTGTCGACGCCGTTGCGCACCAGCGATCGCGCGATGATCTGGCCGGTGCTGAGTCTTTCCGCTGTGCTCATTTGCTTGGATCCCTTGCAGGCTGAATGGACTTGCGTCGCGGGTGCAGCGCTACCGCGCCTGAGTCGCCGCGAAACATCCGGATGATGCGCCGGGCGATCTCCCCGGGATTCTTCTTGCCTTTGCGGTACCACACGTGCGCCCAGTTTAACGCGCCCAGCAGCACCAGGCGGAACAGCGAGCGGTCGATCGCGCGCGGCAGCGCGAGGTCGGCGACCAGCTGGCGGAATATCTGCTCGTAGTGTATGCGATCCGCCTTCAGGCGCCGCTGCAATTGTTCCTCGTGGATGGAGAACAGGCCGGTGCCGGTGATTTGCTGGATCGAATTGTCGCCCACCGCCGCCTCGATGTGCGCGGCGCAGGCGAGTTCGATCCGGCGCCAGGGATCGGCTTCGCTGCGGGCGATGTCCTCGACGCGCGCGATCAGCTGGCGAAACCCCTCGCGATGCACTTCGGTGAACAGATCTTCCTTCGCCGGGAAATAGTGATACACCGATCCGGGCAGCAGCCCGGTGCGCTCGGCGATGTCGCGGATCGAAGTGCCGCTGTAGCCGTGCTTGACGAACAGTTCGGCGGCGCCTAGGAGTATCTGTCTGCGGCGTTCGTCCGGCGCAAGGCCGCCGCTTGCGGCGGCGCGCTGGCCCGAGGCGCGCGCGAGCTTGCGCGTCACGTCGCCCCGCCGCAGCAGCGCTTTCTGTCCCGCGGTCAGCTCGCGGCCGGTTCCGGCCAGTTCCTGCTCCAGGGCCTTCAGCCGCTGGTAGGTGGTTTCGAGGCCGTGTTTGCGCCACAGATAGCGCACCCCCGAGGTCGAGATGGCGTAGCCCAGCCGTTGCAGTTCCTCGGCGGCCTTGCCCTGGCCGCGCTGCGGATGCTCGCGCGCCTGGCGGAGCACCGCGGCTTCGACTGAAGCTCGGCTGCGCACGATGCGTCTAGAGGTAGCGCCGGTTGACCGCTGCGCTCAAGACCGCCGCTTGTCGCTCACCCGCAGCGCCAGGGCCATGGCCGAGTCGCCCGCGGCGCAGCCGGTGAATACGCCCGTGCCGCCGCCGCGCAGCACCAGTTCCTCGATCAGCTCGATCACGCTGCGCATGCCGGTGGGGCCCTGCGGATGCCCCCAGATCAGCGAGCAGCCGTAGGCGTTCATTTTCTCCAGCGCAAAGCCGGTTTCGCGGTTGAACACGATGTCGTTGACCGCGAACGGATTGTGCGAGGTGACCGCGTCCACGTCCTTGAACGCGAGGCCGGCGGCTTGCAGCGCCGCGCGCGCCGCAGGCACGGGTGCCATCGGCATGTAACCTTTTTCCACGCGCGCCATGCCGAAGCCCAGCAGTTCGACTTCGATGTTCGGATCGGCGGCGAATTCCCGGGCGCGTTCGCGCGTGGTCAGGATCGCGCCGGCGTTGCCGTCGGCCGGATGCGTCTGCCCGCCGAAAGTCACGGTACCGTCCGGCTTGACCGGTTTCAATTTCGCCAGCGCCTCCGGCGTGGTGTGGAATATGCCTTCGTCCGCCGCGAGGGTGCCGGTCTGTTTGCGAAAGCCGGCGTCGGTGACGGCCACGTCCACCATGTAGCGGCGCTGGAAGGCGCGGTCATTGGCCACCGACTGCTGATATTGCGCGTAGCGCTGCAGCACCACGTCGTGCTGCTGCTGGGTGCTGATGCCGAAGCGGCGCGCGACGTTTTCCCCGGTCTCGATCATGGCGTTCTTCGCGTGGGGGTCTTTGTTGAAGTTGTCCAGCGTCCACGATTCGGTGATGCCCTGGCCGCCGGGGGCGGTGGCGTCCGGGTAGTACACCACCGGGCCGTTGGACATGCGGTCGGCCGTGACCACCAGCGCGACCGAGGCCGAGCCTGCGGCGATTTCCTGCGCCGCCATCTGCAACGCGCGCGCGCTGGTGGCGCAGGCCTGGTGCACCGTCGGGCCGGTGACGCCTTCCAGGCCCATCATGCCCGTCACCCAGGGCAGGCCGTAGAAGCTGCTCGGCTGCGGATTGGTGAGGCCGAGTACGCCCAGGTCGACCTTGTCCATGGGGAATTTCTTCGACTCCAGGAATTTCCTGCCGACGCTGGCTGCCAGCTTCAGGCTGTGCAGGTGCGCGAGCGAACCCTGCCATTTGGCAAAAGGGGTGGACCAGTAGATGCCGTAGGGTATGAATGCGTTGGCCATGATGTGTCCTCTGTATGAAATATCGGTTTGCTTCAACCGGCGCGGCCGGCCTGCCAGGCGGCGAAACTCGAACCGGCCAGGGCGAGCCTCTCCAGCAGGGGCGCGGGCGTCCAGTATTGCGCATCCAGCGTGCGCCGGAATTCGAGGATGCGCTCGTAGATTTTCTTCAGGCCGACCGTATCGGCGTAGAACATCGGCCCGCCGCGGTAGCGGGGGAAGCCGTAACCCGAGGTGTACACCACGTCGATGTCGCTCGCGCGCAGCGCTATGCCTTCTTCGA
>JAJZUK010000126.1 GCA_021847125.1 Pseudomonadota bacterium
CTCGGACACCGCCACCAGGCCGCCGGTGCGGCCGGTTGCGAGCCATTCCACGGACTCGATCAAGGCGCGGAAGCCCTGCGTCGCGGCTGCCGCGAGCAGGCCGGCCAGCACCGCTGCGATCCATAATTTTATGGTGCGGGCGGCACCGCCGATGAAGGGGTGCCATTCGCTCGGCTCCAGCTGCCGCTCGGGTGATTCCATGGTTCTTCGTTCCTTCAGGCAATAGTCACGCCGCCGTCGGCGATGATCGTCTGTCCGGTGATGAACGTGGCCGCCTTGGAGGCGAGAAATACCGCGATGCCGCCGATTTCCTCGGGCTCGCCCAGGCGCCGCAGCGGCGTGATCGCCTCGCGCGCCTTGCGCGCCTTCTCGTTCTCCCACAACGCGCGCGCGAAATCGGTCTTGATCAAGCCCGGCAGGATCGCGTTCACGCGTATGTTCGATGGCCCCCATTCGCAGGCGTAGTTTCTGACCAAGGCGGTGTCCGCGGCCTTGGACACGCCGTACAGCCCGATCACGGTGTTGCCCTTGATCGCGGCGATGCTGGAGACGATGATCACCACGCCGTCCTTGCGCTCGGCCATCTGCGGAATGACCATGTTGCACAGCCACCAGTTGCTCTTGATGTTGTTGCCCATGATCTTGTCGAAGGCTGCGTCGCCCGCCTGCGCCGTGGGACCATATACCGGGTTGGCCGCCGCATTGCACACCAGGATATCGATCTTGCCCCAGTGTTTCAGCGTCGCGTCCACGAGCTGCTGCAGCTGCTGCTTGTGCGCGATGTTGCAGGGAAGAGAAATCGCCGCATAGCCCTTGCCGGCGAATTCCCGCGTCACGTCCTCGCAGGCCTCGGCCTTGCGGCTGGAGATTACCACCTTGGCGCCCGCCCTCGCCATTTGCTCGGCGATGGACTTGCCTATGCCTTTGGTCGACCCCGTGATCAGCGCGACTTTTCCGGTCAGATCGAACATGCTCTTCTCCTGCTTGAATCGAGCCGCGATTTTCGCATCCTTGGACGCCTCTTGCCCAGGAATTCGCGACAAAATGAGGGGGTGCACGCCCGCCGCCTCACCTAGGGGAAGCCCCTATAGCGCGCCGCTTTTTTTCATTAACGCCGCCACCGCCGCGGCGAGCCTGGCATAGCCCTTGGCATTGGGATGCGCGATGTCGGATTTCAATTCGTTGTCGCGCAGGATTTCCTTCAATGCCTTGCCTTCGTAAGCTAGGCCGAATTCCGTGGCGATGTCGGCGTAAAAGTCGGGAGGCGCGGGGAACGGCCCCGGGTTGGGCACGCCGATCAGCAGCACGTTCACCCCTTTTTGCCTGGCGATGCGGATCATGCCGCGCAGATTCTCCGCGACCTGCGCATCGCCGAGCTTGCGCAGGAAATCGTTGCCACCATGGCACAGGATCAGCAATTGCGGCTGATAGTAATCGAGCGCCGACGGCAGCCGTGCGAGTCCGGCCGCGCTCACTTCCCCCGGTACGCCCGCGCTCCAGACCTTGCGCCCGATGAGCTGTTCCAGCACCGCCGGGTAGCTCGCTTCGGGCTGCGCACCGGTGCCGAAGGTCAGGCTGTCGCCGAACGCAAGCGCCACGGCGTCCTGCGGCAGCGGCGCGAGCCTGGGTACGTGGTCGCCGCAGCCGGCGAGCGCGCAGGCCGCAAGCAGCAGGAGCGCGAAGCTCAAGGACCGGAGGCGCGAGCGGGTCATCAAGAATATTTCGAACAGCATAAGGAAAACCTGCTCGGCGCGCGCGGACGTGCGTGCGCTAACGGGTAGAATGGCGGCTCGTTTCATCCGCCTCTTTTCGTACGCTGGCATTCCGATGCAATTCTTCCTGCCGATCGCGCACATGGACGTCAACATCGTCCTGATCCTCAGCTATGGCGCTCTGGTCGGCTTTCTCTCCGGTCTGGTCGGGGTGGGCGGCGGCTTTCTGATCACGCCGCTGCTCATATTCACCGGCATCCCGCCTATTGTAGCGGTCTCCAGCGGCGCGACGCAGATGGCCGGCACCGCTTCCGGCGCAAGCTACCTGCATTGGCGCCACGGCAACATCGACTTCAAAATGGGCCTGGTTCTGCTGATCGGCAGCTGGCTGGGCGGCGGCTGCGGCGTCTATCTCGCCAAGGTGCTGCTGCGTCAGGGCCAGTTCAGCAATGTGGTTGTGTTTCTGTACGTCGTTCTGCTGGGCTTCATCGGCGTGAGTATGCTGATCGAATCGCTGCGGGCAGTTCTGCGCCGGGCGCCCGCCGCAGACGTGGCGCAGGCTGCGGCGGAATCGAAATCGCTATTGCGAACCTGGATTGTGCGTTTGCCCTGGCAGACCAGCTTCCCCGTTTCCGGCGTGCGCATGTCGGTGCTGGGGCCGCTGCTCCTGGGGGCGGCCGTAGGGGTCATGACCTCGCTCATGGGCGTCGGCGGCGGTTTCATCATGGTGCCTATCATGATCTATGTGCTCAAGATGCCGACCAAGATCGTAGTTGGCACCTCGCTGTTCCAGCTGCTGTTTACCACCGCGGCAGTGAGCATCATGCAGGCCGGCGTCAACCATTCGGTCGATCCCTTTCTCGCGCTGATCCTGATACTGGGCTCGGTGCTCGGCACCAAGCTGGGCGCGCGGCTTGGAGCGCGCCTACCGGCGGAGAAGTTGCGACTCATCCTGGCGCTGGTGGTCGTCGCCGTGGCGGTCAAGATGGTCGTGACACTGCTGCTGCCGCCGAGCGACATCTACGACATGACGGTGGATCTGCGCCGATGAAACTCTGGTTGCGCTGGCTGTTCCTGCTTTCGGTATGCCTGCCGCAGGGCCCGGCCTGGGCGGAGGAGCCGCTGGTGATCGTGCCCGACAAGACCGAGGTCGACATCAGCACCGACTTTGCCGGCACCGAAGTGAAAGCAGTGGGCTCGATGCGCGGGCCGGCCAACCTGATCATCAAGCTGGTGGGACCGCCGCACGAGGCGACCCTGTCGCGCGAGACCAAACTCGGCCCGTTCTGGATCGAGGGCGCCACGGTCAGGATGGTTGGGGCGCCGAGTCTGCTGTACCTTTATGCGACCGCGCCGATCGCGTCGATCCTGTCGCCAGCCGACCAGGAAAAATACGGATTGCTGTTCGAACGCGTGCCGGTGCGCATCGAGCGGCAACTGCATGCGTACGGCGCGGACGAGTGGCGCAAGGCGTTCTACCGGCTGAAGGAAAAGCAGGGCTACTACCATGAGGACGACACTGCGATCAGGGTGTTCGGGGACCGGCTGTTCATCGCGAACATGCGGCTGCCGGGCGACTTGCGCGTAGGAAGCTACACCGTCGAAATCCTGGTGGTGAAGTCGGGGAAGGTGGTCGCGCACAACGTCGAAAATTTCGAGGTACGCCTGTCCGGAATCGAGCACCTGGTCTGGGCTTCGGCGCACGACCACCCGTGGTCATTCGGTGCCGCGCTCACGCTGCTCGCCATGCTGCTCGGGTTTGTGCTGAACGCGATTCCTTACCGCCGCGCGCAGTAGAGCTCGCGCACTGTCACGCCCGGCGCCCTAGGACGCGGGCGGCGGCAAAGTCGCACATTCATTGAAAATTCGCACGCGGCAGGTGCTGCAGATGGAGCGGTCGAGGCGCGCGAACACGCCGCTGATCGCAGCGTAGCGGCGCACGAATATGTTCTCCCGGCCGATATGCTCCATGAATCCGCTGCGCTCGAGCATATCTTGCACCGGCTGGCGCAGGCTGTAGAAGTAGAGCCGCCCGCCCATCTTGCGCCGTCGTTCGGCTTCGTGCGCGAGCAGCTCGGCGCCCGCAACGTCGACGAAGTTGATGCTCTTCGCCAGCAGCAGCAGATGCTTTTGCTTGGGGCTGGTTTCGCGCAGCGTGTCGAAATGCGTGTCGACATGGGCCACGGCCCCGAAATAGATCGAACCCTCGATGCGCAGGATCTTGAGCTGCGGGCATTCGGCGAGTCCCGGCTCGAGCGGCGTCATCTTGCGCGTCGCATCGTGCGGGTCCGGCACCAGGCTGCGCATGGTCGGGCGCGAAGTCCGGCTGAGATAGACCAGGAGCGAGAGCGTAACGCCGACAAGTATTGCGAATTCGAGTTCGAGCAGCAGCGTCGCGGCAAAAGTGAGCGCGAGTACCGCGCTCTCGGGCGGGCTGGAGCGCACGATAGTGCGAATGCTGCGGAAATCGATCAACCCCCAGGCGACCAGAAACAGGATCGCCGCCATGCTCGCGATGGGCAGGTAGGCCATGAGCGGGGCCACGAAGATCAGTATCACCACCAGGAACAGCGAGGAAAATACAGCGGAGAGCGGGGTGCGCGCCCCGGCCTCGAAGTTGAGGCCGGAACGGTTGAAAGAGGCGGTCGCAGGGTAACCGGAGAAGAAACTGGCGACGATGTTGGACAGGCCCTGGCCGATGAACTCCTGGTTGCCGTCTATGCGCTGGCCGGACTTGAGCGCGATCGCACGCCCTATGGATATGGCTTCGGTCAGGCCGAGTACCGTTACGGCAACGGCGATGGCGAGCAGCTTTCTCAGGTGTTCCAGTTCCCAGGAGGGATGCGACAGCGGCGGCAATGCACCCGGCAGCGCGCCGAGAGTGCTTATCCCGGTTTGTTGGGCGCCCAGCGACTGATTCAGCGCGAACGCGAGGACGCTGCCCACCAGCATCGCCGCAATCATGTAGGGCACTTGCTTCAGAAAGCGGCGCGCAAGAATCCCGATCAGCAAGGTCACGGCGGCGACCAGCAATACGTAGGGCTGGATGCTCGAAATTTGCAGCATGAATGCCTCGAGCGTGCGCAGGAAGGACATGCCGCGCGGGATGGGCACGCCGAAAAAATTTCGCAGTTGCGCGCCGAAAATAAGCATCGCGGCGCCCGCGGTAAAGCCGACTACGACCGTGTGCGAAATGAAATTGACCAGCGTGCCGAGTCGCATGATTCCAAGGGCGAGCATCATCAGGCCGGACATGAAGGACAGGGTGAGCACCAAATGTATGTAATCCGCGGAACCGGGTTCGGCCAGCGAGCTCATAGTTGCGAACACGACCAAGGACACCGCGTTGGTCGGACCGGAAACCGCATGCAGCGAGGATCCCCACAGCGCGGCGACGATGGTCGGCACCATGGCGCAGTACAG
>JAJZUK010000127.1 GCA_021847125.1 Pseudomonadota bacterium
TCCGATTACGGCGACCAGACCCGCGGCAAGGAGCAGGCGCCGCGAACGCTCGTGCGAGACGCGCTCCAACGCCACGCCGCAGCCCCACACGAGCAGCGTCACCGCACCCAGATAGACCAGGTTGAATGGCCGCAACGCCCCGTAAAAGACGTAACTTGCGAGCAGCAGCCAGATCCAGCGCTTTCCGGCGGGCAGCAGCGCGAACAGAACCAGCGCGAGCGGGAGGAAGGCGAAGAATTCGAGCGAGGTGAACAGCATCTGTCACACCGCCGGCGGCAACAACCGCGCCGCTAGTAGGTCGCGCCACCGGCGCGCAAATCCTCCGGGACCTGATCGATCGGGATCGCCGCATTGAGAATTAGGTAGCTCGCGAGCGCGTCGCGCTGTTCGCGCGTGAGCTTGATCTGGATGTGACTGGGCTTATTCATCGAGCCGAGCCAGGCATCCTTGGACCGCTTTTGCGTAATCACCACGGTGATGATATGGCAGCTCTGGCAATAGTCGAGCGCGAAGTCGCGCCCGTCCAGCGGCAGCAGCTTCTCCCAATTCGCCTTCGCCGGATCGGCCGGAATCTTGCCCGGCGGCAGCGGCATGTTGTATGACAGATAGTCGGCGAGCGTGAGCATCTCTTTTTCGCTCAGGCGCTGCAGTCCGGTAATCGCCTTGCTGTGGCTGCGCAAGTAGCTCAGCCACTCTTCGCGCGTGTGCTTTGCGGCTAGCAGACCTTTCACTTCGTCCGCTGGCGGGCGGCTGGCGAAGGTCTTGGCCAACAGCGTTCTGCCCCCCGCCGGGATGAAGTCGAACACATCCGCAGCCTCCGCGAACAGGCTCGCGGCGAGCAATCCGGCAGCGAGTACCCGTGCGGCGCGCGCTGAGGAAAGGGTGATGTGCATGATGAAGTCTCCGGTCAGAAGCGCAGATCCTGCGGAACGTCCTCGATTTTCATCGGCATATTGAGTGCCGAGTAACGTGCGAATTCCTCACGCTCCTGCGGGCTCATTTTCAATTCGCGGTGAAAAGGCGACAGGAACATGTTGCGCCAGCCCTGCGCATTGCGGCGCTGCGTCAAGTGGCTCGCGAACAGCGAATGGCAGGATTGGCACACGTTCCACGCGAGGTCGCGCCCATCCGGCGGCAGCACGGTGGCGAACTTGTCGCCTTTCGCTGCATCCGCAGGCATCGGCATGTTGACCGAGAGATAGGCTGCCAGCGTTGCAAGCTCGCGCTCGCTCAGCGCGTGCTTGCGCGCAGCGACGAAATCGCGCCACTCCGGCTCGGTGCGGCGCGCCTGCGCGATCGCACGCAGCTCGGCCTGGTCGGGGGGAACGCCGAGCAGTTCGAGCAATAGCGCCCGCCCGCCTTTGGGCATGAACGCGTTGTCCTCCCCCGCTGCCTGCGCGAAAACGAAGGCGGCAATGGCGAGAACGGCCGCGAATAGCCGGACTCCGCTTGCCGCTCGCGTCATGGCCTGCTCTTGGACGCGGCCCTGTCGCCGAAGGAGAACACCGGCACGCGCAGTTCTGCGCGCGCCTTTTCCGCCGGGAAACCCTCGCCGCGGAGCAAGTCGAGCCCAACGACCGTAGTGTCGTCGTAAAACTGCTCGGCGCACGCCCCGCAAACGAGCGCGGGTATGTCTTCCACGACCACGAGCCGGTCGTCCTGCCAGAACGCGGAGCGCACGTGACTTGTATGCACGTCGGCGCTGCCGCAGTTCGTGCAGGTTTGCTGCTGAACGGCCTCCATCAACCGACTAGCTTCTTCGCCGCCGCGACGATGTGGTCGGCGTTCGGCCGCATCCACAGGAACATCTCGGGCGAAGCCGGCGGCGGCGCGTCGGGGAAAGCCACGCGCTTGAAGCGCGCGCCACGTACGTTTTCCGCCACGCGCGCGATCACTTCCGCACCCGGGCACAACGTGTAATAGGACTGGTCGACGGTAAGCAGGTGCTTGGTCTTCTGCACCGACTTCACCAGCGTTTCTGTGTCCATCGGCTTCAAGCTGCGCAGGTCGATCGCCTCGACTTTCATGCCTTGCTTCTGCAGCATCTCGGTCGCCTTGAGCACCTCTGGCATGCCGCCGCCGGAACCGACGATGGTGATGTCGCTGCCGGTGGTGCGCACGGCGGCCTTGTCGAGCGGCGTCGTGAATTGCTCATTGGGCACGTCTTCCATCAAGTCGCGCAGCCCCGCCGGATACAGGTAGCAGACAGGATTGGGATCGCGGATTGCCGCGGCCATCATGCCCTTCGCATCCGTCGGCGTGGACGGAACAACCGTCTTGACGCCCGGGATATGCGCATAATAGGTGTCGATCTCGTAGTCCGAGTGCTGGCCGGCGAAGCCCGGCGTCTGCCCGGTCATTTCCAGCAGGAACACGATCGGCATCGAGGCCACGCCGCCGGTCATCGAGCGCAGCTTGCCGGCGTGGTTCTGGATCACCTGGAAGCACATGCAGTTTCCCTGGTAGGGAATGTAGGTCACGGCCTTCGAACCGGCGAGGCCCGCACCCAACACGCATGAGGCCATCCAGTTTTCGTCGATGCCTGTGTTCACGACGCGCTTGCGCCCGAACTCCTTCTCCAGGTTAATCACCGGCAGGCCGGGGGTGGAGGCAACCGGCGGCGTAAGCTCGAAGATCCAGATCATGTTCTTGTCCTGGCGCATTTCGTACTGCACCGCCTCTAGGACTGCATACATCCAGCTTTTTTTTGCCATGGTGTTCTCCTCAGCCAAACTGCCGGGCGGGTACTACGCCCTCGACGAATACATTCTTGAGGCCGTCCTCGGGCTTGCAGAACGGCTGCTGATCCGCCCAGGCGAAGGCTTCGATTGCCTCCTTCTTCGCCGCGGCTTCGATCTCATCGGCCCGCGCGCGCGTCAGCACGCCCCAGTTGATGAGCGTGTTGCGGCAGATGTCCACCGGATCGCGCTGCATCCAGGCTCGCACCTCGCGTTCCGGACGGAAGGAGGAGATCGCGAGCGGGTCATATCCAAACGCGCCGAGCTGGCCGGCCTCTGCGCCGGGCGCGCCCCAGTGGTTGTAATAGCGGTAGGTCTTTGCCTCGATCAGCGTTGGCCCTTCGCCGGCGCGCGCGCGGTCCACCGCGGTTTTCGCGGCGTTGTAGACCTGGAACACGTCCTGTCCATCGACGACCACGCCCGGTATGCGGTAGGTACGGGCCGCGTCGGCGATGTCCTTCATCGGGCAGGAGTAGGAATAATGCGCGTACTGGTGATACAGGTTGTTTTCCAGCACGTAGATAAACGGCAGCTGCAGCAGCGCCGCATTGTTGAGCGCAGCATGGAAGTGCGGCGTGGCGTAGGTGCCGTCGCCGCCGAATACCACTGACACCTGCTTGCTGCCGCGCGCGCGGAACGCGAACGCGGATCCGGTCGCGATCACATGTCCCGGTCCGATCATGCCGTCGGCGCCGATGAAGCCGCAGGATTTGTCCGAGATATGCATCTCGCCCGCATAACCGCCGTTCAAGCCGGTGGCGCGGAAATCGTTCTCCGCGGCCATTTTCTTCATGTCCACGCCTTTGGCGATGGCGTGGCCGGTCGGACGGTGGGTGCTGTAGACCAGGTCGAGTTGGTCGAATGGACCCTTGTTGTTCAGCGCGGCGCAAACACCGGTGGCAACTGCCTCCTGGCCCGCATAAAAGTGGTTGTAGCCACGATATTTGGGGTCGGTAATCATCTTGTCGACCATGGTCCGCTCGTGCCAGCGGATGCGGACGATGGTAGTGAACATCTCGGTCAGCTTGTCGTTGGGGAGATCCTTCGCCCAGAAGCCAATCTCGCCGTTGGCCCAGGCGCCCTTGCTGATCAGCGAAACCGCCGCGCCGGCGCCGGCCACGCCTTTTAGAAACGTGCGCCGGCTCGGAGATGCAATTTGGTCGCTTTCCTGCGTTTCCCGCGAAACCTCATCGTGCTCAAGTTCGGACATGGTAGCTTCCTCCATTCGTCTGCATACGATTCACGCGTCCGAGATTATTCGACCAAGCCGGGCGGGACCTATTGATTTTTCTCATAGCCGATGTAAATGCCGCGCGCGCGGTCGCTGCCGCGCCGCACCCCTGACTCAACCCCGCTGCTGAAGAACTGGCGGAAATGCTTTAGAATCCGCCCCATGAGCGGGAGTAGCTCAGTTGGTAGAGCGCCGGCTTCCCAAGCCTGAGGTCGCGAGTTCGAGACTCGTCTCCCGCTCCATTCCGATTTCACAGGCCATGGCGCATGCCCGCATCCTTTGATGGAAAACTGGTCGTCGCCATTTCCTCGCGCGCGCTGTTCGACCTGGAGGAGAGCAACCGCGTCTTCGACGAGCAGGGCGTGGCGGCGTATCACGCCTATCAGCGCGAGCATGAAGACGAGGTGCTCCAGCCGGGCATCGCTTTCGGCCTGGTGAACAAGCTGCTTGCGCTCAACCGCCACGATCCGCCGCGGGTGGAAGTGATCCTGCTGTCGCGCAACACCGCGGACACGGGCTTGCGCATCATGCACTCGATTGAGCATTACAAGCTCGATATTTCGCGCGCGGCCTTCACCGGCGGCGAGAGCACCTACCCTTATGTGCCGGCGTTCGATGCGCATCTGTTCCTGTCGGCGAATCCGGAGGATGTGCGCAAGGCGCTGGACGCGGGGCATGCCGCAGCGACCATCCTGCCCTCGAACGTGGGGCAAAACCCGGCACTCGAAGGCGAACTGCGCATCGCCTTCGACGGCGATGCCGTGCTGTTCTCCGACGAAGCCGAAAAGGTGTACAAGCGCGACGGGCTGGCGGCGTTCGACAAGAGCGAGGCCGACGCCGCGAAAGAGCCGCTGTCGGGCGGGCCATTCAAGAATTTCCTCGCCGCGCTGCACCGCATCCAGTCCGAATATCCGCCGGAGCGCTCGCCCATACGCACCGCGCTGGTGACGGCGCGCGGCGCGCCCGCGCACGAGCGCGTGATCCGCACGCTGCGCGCCTGGAACATCCGCATCGACGAAGCGCTGTTCCTCGGCGGCCTGGACAAGGGGCGCTTCCTCAAGGCGTTCGGCGCCGACATTTTCTTCGACGACCAGCAGCGCCATTGCGAATCGGCCGCCCAGCAT
>JAJZUK010000128.1 GCA_021847125.1 Pseudomonadota bacterium
CGGCATTGGCGAAGCACATGGAGATGCCGCCGCCCATGGTGCCTGCGCCGACGATGCCCACGCGCGCAACGGCCCGCGGCTTCACCTCCGCGGGCAGGCCGGGAATCCTGCGGACTTCGCGTTCGGCAAAAAACAGGTGGCGCAGGGCGCGCGCTTCCGTAGCCGGGACGAGCTTGTCCGATATGGCGGACTCCGCTTTCAGTCCGTCCACGAACGGCAGCTTCACTGCGGCTTCGAGCGCATCGAGCAGGGCCAGCGGCGACTGGCGGTTGCGCATGGTCTTGGCGACCTGAGCGCGTTTCGCCGCAAGGAGTTCGGCGGCATGCTCGGCGCCGCGCAGCGCCTGATCGCGCGTGCGCCGCGGGCCCGCGCCGCGCGCGACCAGTTCGCGCGCGAATGCGGTTGCGCCCTCGATGACGTCGCCCGCGACCACCGCATCGGCGAGGCCCAGTTCGCGCGCCTGCGCCGCGGGCATGGGCTTGGAGGACAGCATCAGGTCGATGGCCGCCTCCAGCGGAATCAACCGCGGCAGGCGCTGCGTGCCGCCCGCGCCGGGGATGATGCCCAGCGTGAGTTCGGGCAGGCCGAAGCGCGCCGCCTCGTGCGCGACGCGGAAGTGCGAGGCGAGCGCGACCTCCATGCCGCCGCCAAGGGCGGTGCCGTGCACGGCCGCGACGACGGGGCAGGGGCTGTCCTCGATCAGGGCCAGGACCTCGTAGTATCCCGGCGCGGCGATGCCGCTGTCGAACTCGTTGATGTCGGCGCCGGCGATGAAGGTGCGGCCTTTGCAGCCGATCACGATCGCCTTCACCCCCGGCCGGGCGCGCAGCTCGACGAAGGCCTGCTTCAGGCCGGCGCGCAGGCTCTGCGCCAGCGCGTTGACCGGGGGATTGTCTATCGTCACCACCGCGATATTGTCGGTCATCGTAATGCTTACGATTTCGGCCATGTGCCAGGCTCCTGCGCTGCGTGCTTGTAGGGTGGGGCGGAGCGCCCCGCGTCGTTTCCCGCGGCATCGGTCGCCGCAGACGCAGCTTAGCCCTGTCGGGCTAACCTGTCAAACGACTGGCCAATAAGTTAGTTAAGCCGGTCCGGCGATGCCGATGGCCCAGCGGCGCGCGATCGCTTATCATCGCCGGACTGGACCATCCGGTCATCGACTCCGTCCATTGACCCAGGTCAACAGCCGCAGGCGGGGTCCGCCTTATCGTTCGATTAACAGCCGCTGCGGCGGCAAATTGATCATTTTCGGAGTATCCACCTATGCCGCTTGCCCCCGATCCCTTATTCAAGCCGTTTTCCCTGAAGAATCTGCATCTTGCCAACCGTATTGTCATGGCGCCGATGACGCGCAGCTTTTCTCCCGGGGGCGTGCCGGGGGCGGACGTTGCGGCCTATTATCGCCGCCGGGCCGAAAACCAGGTGGGGCTGATCATCACCGAGGGTACGGTCATCGATCATCCGGCGTCGACCAACGACCCACGCGTGCCCCATTTTCATGGCGAGGCGGCTCTGGCGGGCTGGGCGCGGGTGGCGAACGAGGTCCACGCGGCGGGAGCGAAAATCATGCCGCAGATCTGGCATGTGGGCACGGTCAGAAGGATGGGCGACCGGCCGAACCCCGAAGCTCCGCCTATCGGACCCTCGGGCCTGTACAAGCCCGGTGTCAAAGTGGTGGAGCCGATGAGCGAGGCCGAGATTGCTGCGGTGATCGCTGCGTACGCGCGGGCGGCGGCCGATGCCAAGCGCCTGGGTTTCGACGGCGTCGAGCTGCATGGCGCGCACGGATACCTGATCGACCAGTTCTTCTGGGAGGGTACCAACCAGCGCAGCGACCGTTACGGCGGCGATTTGGTTGCGCGCACCCGTTTCGCGGTCGAAGTGATCCAGGCCTGCCGCCGCGCAGTCGGCGCCGACTTCCCCATCGTGCTGCGTTATTCGCAATGGAAACAGCAGGACTACGGCGCGCGCTTGGCGCCCACGGCGGAGCTGCTGGCCAAGTTTCTCGCGCCGCTGGTGGATGCCGGTGTCGATGTGTTCCATTGCTCCACGCGGCGCTTCTGGGAGCCCGAGTTCGAAGGCTCGGCGCTGAATCTCGCCGGTTGGACCAAGAAACTCACCGGCAAACCCGTGATGACCGTCGGCTCGGTGAGCCTCGATACCGATATGGTCGCGGCGTTTCGCGGTCAGGGCGCGGCGGTCACGAGCATAGACAAGCTGATCGAGATGATCGCGCGCGAGGAAGTGGATCTGGTCGCCGTGGGCCGCGCCTTGCTGGTCGATCCGGCCTGGGCCGCCAAAGTCCACGCCGGCCGCATGCAGGACTTGCTGCCTTTTACTGCGGAAGCGTTGCGGACACTATGCTGACTGCGGCGGCTCAGCGGATATGTTTGCGCCGCTGCGCTTCGGCAACGAACTCTTCCAGATCGGGGTCGAGCGCATTGCGCGAAGACACGATGCCTATGACCTTGCCTTCCTCGACTACGGGCACGTGGCGAAAGCCGTTCTCGTACATCATCAGCAGCGCGGAGCCGAAGGATTTGGCCGGATCGACAGTCTGCGGATCGGCCGTCATGACCTCGGCCAGCCGCGTCGTCTCGGTGTCGCGTCCCTGAGCAATGACGCGAACCAGCGCGTCGCGCTCGGTAAATATCCCGACCAGACGCTCGTTCTCCACGATCATGACTGCGCCGACATTTTTCTTGGCCATCAGCTTGGCCGCCTGGCTGACCGTGGTCTCCGGCGCGGCAGTGAGCAGTTTCTTTCGCTCCATCACGCTTCGGACCCGTTGACTGAACATGGCAGTCTCCCCCGCATTACGTTGAGTGTGCGCGCGCGGCAGGACTGGCTGCCTTGCGGCAGCAGCCAGACCCAGCTGCTCGCTTTTCGATCTCCCCAGCGCCGATGCTACCGATGTTTGGTTGGGCCCAGTTGACCTACATCAAAGGCCCTATGGGGCTGCAGCTTCGCCGGGCCCGGGTCCGGGACCGCCGAGGGCAGAAAATCGCTGCAGTTCGCGCAGGAAAAAAGGCCCAGAACAAATTCGTTCTGGGCCTTATGCGTCCAGGAGGGAGGAGGAGGGCCTGGACGCGCGCTAATGTTGCGCCAGGCTTGCCGCTTCCGACTGTGAACTATTTCCTCTGTATTGCAAAAAAGTAGGTCGACCCCGGCTGCGATGGCGGCTCTGCCCGGCGCCGGCTCAAGCGTCTTTCTTGCGCACCGGCCTTAAAGTGCCCATGCCTTTGGCGAGCAGGGTGCCGGCTTCGTCATGCACTTCGGCTTCGCAGAACAGGGTCGTTTTGCCGCCGCCTATCACCCGGCCTTCGGCGCTGAGACGGTCGCCCACGCCGGGACTGATGAACTTTGCGTTCATCTCGACGGTCAGGATGCCGCCCGGCGCGCCGTGGATATGCAATCTCGCGGCGAGGCTCATCGCGCTGTCGAGCAGGGTCATGATCACACCGCCGTGGGCCGCGTTCCAGCTGTTGCGGTGTTCGGGCTTGATTTTCAGGGCGAGCAAGGCGCGCCCTTCGTCGCTCGCGATGCGCTCCACCCCTAAATGGTCGATGAAGGGCAGCGGTGTTCCGTATTCTTTGCTCAGGCTCAGTTTCATCTGGATTGAAGCGCCTGCTTGGGAGTGTTGGGGTTTCTAGATGATACTGGCGCCGCCGTCCACGGCGACGATCTGGCCGGTGATGTGGGCCGAAGCATCGGAGGCGAACAGCGTTGCCAGGCCCTTCAAGTCCTCCTCGCCGCCGAGGCGGGCAAGCGGCGTCTGCGCGATCGTGGTGTCGCCGATCTGTCCCAGGATCCACTGCGTCATTTTCGAGGGAAAGAAACCCGGCGCGATCGCGTTTACGGTGATGTTGTACTGCCCCCATTCGGCGGCGAGCGCGCGCGTCATGTTCACCACGGCGCCCTTGCTGGTGTTATAGGCGAGCGAGCGCTGCAGGCGCATGTCGTTGCCGAGCAGGCCGGCGATGGAGGCGATGTTGACGATGCGGCCGTAGCGCCGCGGAATCATCGACAGCTTGCCGACGAGCTGCGTCGTCAGGAACAGGCCGGTGACATTGAGGTTCATGACTTTTTCCCAGGCGTCCAGCGGATGTTCCTCGGCCGGCGCGCCCCAGGTGGTGCCGGCATTGTTGACGAGCACGTCCACCTGGCCGTAGTGCTTGAGGATTTTTTCGACCACCGGCTGAATGCTCGCGGCCTGGCTGTGGTCGCAGGGCAGAGTCAGCACTTCCAGATGCATGCGCTCCAGGTGTTCCTTCGCCTGCGCCAGTTCGTCGGGTTTGCGCGCGGTCAGCGCGAGCCTGGCCCCCATTTCGCCCAGCGCTTCGGCGATCTGCAATCCCAGGCCGCGCGAGCCGCCGGTGACCAGCGCCACCTTGCCGCTCAGATCGAACAGTTTTTTGACGCTCATCGTGTCACCTCAAGAAAAAGTGTTAACGCCGTGGACGCAAAGGGTGCCGGGGCAGGCATGCCGCCAGGCTTCAGGCTGCGCGTTCAAAACCACTGGTCCTGCATCTCGAGACAGGTCGGATCCAGGCTGCGCAGCAAGGCGTGCTGCGCCGCCGTCTTGGGCAGCTCGTAGCGGAAGAAATAGCGGCAAGCCTGCAGTTTGCCTTGATAGAAATCCGCATCGGTCGCGGGCGCGAGAGGATCTTGGACTGCATGGCGAATAGTCGGCGCCGCAGGACCTTATTCGATGACGGCGACTACTTCGCCTTCGCCCACGACCTCGCCTTCCTTGAAGTAGATCTCGGCCACGGCGCCCGCGCGCGGCGCGGGCACCGGAATTTCCATTTTCATCGATTCGAGGATCAGCACGGCATCGTCCTGCGCCACCTTGGTGCCGGCAGGCGCCTCGATCTCCCACACCTTGCCGGCGATATCGCTGACTACTTTCGTGCCCGCCATATCTGTGCTCAAGCCACTTCGAACAAGCCGGCCGCGCCCTGGCCGCCGCCTATGCACATGGTCACGACCACGTACTTGGCGCCGCGGCGCTTGCCTTCGATCAGCGCGTGCCCGGTGAGCCGGGCGCCCGACATGCCGTAGGGATGGCCGACCGCGATCGCGCCTCCG
>JAJZUK010000129.1 GCA_021847125.1 Pseudomonadota bacterium
CGTCGACAGCGCCGACCGCCCGGGCAAGGCAGTCAGCTGGGAAGCCTACAACAGCCAGAGCGCGCACTGGGAGCCCTTGGATGCAGCCGGCGAATATCAGCTGCTGCGCGCCGGCCTGCAGCTGGTGGACCGCAAGGGCGCGGCAAGCGAGCAGGATTTGTCCGACTTCAGCGCCATGGTGCAGGCCGTCGCCTCGGTCATCGGTGCGAACTGCAGCCTGGGCGAGACTGCGGGCGCGCTGCAGCGCGCGCAGAAGCTGGATGCCTTGTGTGCCGACGTCGACGTGCAAATCGGCCTCAACCTCATCGCGCGCCGCAGCGCCTTTGCCGGCACCAAGATCCGCGCCTTCGCCGAAGCGCATGGATTTGCGCTGGAGCGTGACGGCAGGTTTTGCCGCCGCGACGAAACCGGGCTGGAGCTCTATAGCCTGTGCAATACCGAGCCGCCGCCGTTCTCCGCCGAGGGCATGAAGGCCTTTGCGACCCGCGGCTTGACGCTGCTGTTCGACGTCGCCAGAGCCCCGGGCGGTATCGCCAGCTTCGACCGCTTCGTCGAGTTCGCGCGCGCGCTGGCCGAGTCTTTGTCTGCGGGCATCGCGGATGACAATCGCCGGCCGCTGGACGATGCGGCGCTGGGCAAGATACGCGCGCAGCTGCAGTCCCTTTACGCCAGCATGGAACAACAGGGGATACCGGCGGGCAGCCCGCTGGCGCTGCGCCTGTTTGCGTAATGGCCGCAGCCAAAGCCGCATTGGCACAGGCGCAAAAGCTGCGCGCGGAACTGGAGCGGCATAACCACCAATATTACGTGCTCGATCAGCCGCTGATCAGCGACGCCGAGTACGACCGGCTGTTCCGCGAGCTGCAGCAACTCGAAAGCGCACATCCGGAACTCGCCAGCCCCGATTCGCCGACGCAGCGCGTCGGCGGCGCGCCTCTGCCGCAATTCGAGCAGTCTAGGCACCGCACCCCGATGCTTTCGCTCAGCAATGCGTTTACCGAGGACGAGCTTGCGGCCTTCGACAAGCGCGTAAGCGAAGGCCTGAAGACCAGCCAAGTCGAATACCTGGCCGAACCGAAGTTCGACGGGCTGGCCATCAGCCTGACCTATGTACGCGGGCTGTTCACACAGGGCACGACCCGCGGCGACGGCTATACCGGGGAGGACGTCACGCCCAATCTGCGCACGATCAAGAGCATTCCTCTGCGCTTGAAAGGCAAGGCCGTTCCGGCGCTGATCGAGGTTCGCGGCGAAGTGCTGATGTACCGGCGCGACTTCGACCGCATGAACCAGCGCCAGCGCGAAAACGGCGAGAAGGAATTCGTCAATCCGCGCAACGCCGCGGCGGGCAGTTTACGCCAACTCGATTCGCGCATCACCGCAAAAAGGCCGCTGCGCTTCTTCGCCTATGCGATCGGCGCGATCGACGGCGCGGCTGCGTCTGCAACCCATGCCGAACTGGAAAGCTGGCTGGAGACACTGGGCCTGCCCGTCTGCGCGGAGCGGCGCGTGGTCCTCGGCGCGCAGGGCCTGATGCAGTACTACCGCGCGCTGGGCGCGCGCCGCGCCGAATTGCCCTACGAAATCGACGGCGTGGTGTACAAGGTGAACAGCCTCGCCGGGCAGGAGCGGCTGGGCTTCGTCGCGCGCGCACCGCGCTTCGCGATCGCGCACAAATTCCCCGCGGAAGAGGCGGTGACCGAAGTGCTCGCGATCGAGGTGCAGGTGGGGCGCACCGGGGCGCTGACGCCTGTCGCCCGACTCAAGCCGGTGTTCGTCGGCGGGGTAACGGTCACGAACGCGACCCTGCACAACCTGGACCAGGTGCGCGCGAAGGACGTGCGCGCCGGCGATACGGTCAGCGTGCGCCGCGCCGGGGACGTGATACCCGAAGTGGTGCGCGTGCTGCCGGAGAAGCGCTCGCCTGGTGCGCTCGAATTTCAGATGCCGGGCAAGTGCCCGGAATGCGGATCCAAAGTCGAGCGTCTGGAGAGCGAAGCGGTGTATCGCTGCACTGGTGGGCTATTTTGCCCGGCACAGCGCAAGCAGGCCTTGCTGCATTTTGCCTCGCGCCGCGCCATGGACATCGAAGGCCTGGGAGAAAAGCTGGTCGAGCAACTGGTCGATGCCGGCATGGTCCATACCCCGGCCGATTTATACGACCGCAGCCGGCTGAATGCCGCTAGCCTCGCCGCATTGGAGCGCATGGCGGAAAAATCGGCGGCGAACGTGATCGCCGCCATCGACAACAGCAAGCAGGCCCCGCTGGCGCGTTTCATTTTTGCGCTCGGCATCTACCATGTCGGCGAAGAAGTCGCCAAAATACTGGCGCGGCACTTCGGTTCGCTCGCTCGATTGCTCGCTGCCGACTGGGACGGATTGATCGCCGAAAAAGAGCGGGTGCAGAAAGAAAATGCGCGCCGCCGCAGCAAGGACGAGACCCTGCTGGCCCCCATCCTCCACGGCGTGGGGCCGGAAATCATCCAAAGCATCGCCAATTTCCTGCGCCAGCCGCATAATCGCGACGTGATCGAGCAGCTGCGCGCAGGCGGGGCGGTCGACGAAACCAGGGTGCTGTCGTCGGCCAAGGCGGGCCGCACGCTTCAGGGCAAGACCTTCGTGCTCACTGGGACGCTGCCCAATCTGAGCCGCGAACAGGCGAAGGAACTGATCGAGGCGCAGGGCGGCAAGGTGAGCGGATCGGTGTCCGCAAAGACAGACTACGTGGTTGCAGGTGCCGAAGCGGGCAGCAAGCTCGCGCGCGCGCAAGAGCTGCGCATTGCCGTGCTCGATGAGGCGGGATTGCAGCGTTTATTGAAGGAAAGCCGATGAAACAGGTGCGCAAATGCGTATTTCCGGTGGCGGGCATGGGCAGCCGCTTCCTGCCGGCGACCAAGGCCAGTCCCAAGGAAATGATGCCCGTCGTGGACAAGCCGCTGATCCAGTATGCGGTGGAGGAGGCGGTGGCGGCGGGCATCACCGACATGATATTCATCACCGGACGCAACAAGCGCAGCATCGAAGACCATTTCGACAAGGCCTACGAAGTGGAAGCCGAGCTCGCGGCGCGCAGCAAGCTGGAATTGCTGGAACTGGTGCAGGGCATCATCCCCAAGCACATCAATTGCATCTATATCCGCCAGCCGGAAGCGCTGGGCCTGGGACATGCGGTGCTATGCGCTGCGCCCGTCGTCAACGAGGAGCCGTTCGCGATCATCCTGGCCGACGACATGATCGATAACGATCCTCCGGTGATGCAGCAGATGGTGGGGGTGTACGAACAGCACCAATGCTCGGTGCTGGGCGTGGAAGAGGTGCCGCGCGAGCACACGCGCCAATACGGCATAGTCCAGACCGATGGCGGCGAACCGGGGGCGGTGCGCGCGATCGTGGAGAAGCCGCGGCCGGAAGAGGCGCCCTCCAATCTGGCAGTGGTCGGCCGCTATATATTGAGCCCGCGTATTTTTCATCACCTCGCAAGCGTGCAGGCGGGCGCCGGAGGCGAAATCCAGCTGACCGACGGCATCGCGGCGCTGCTCAAGGAGGAGAAGGTGCTGGCCTACCGCTTCAAGGGCATACGCTACGACTGCGGCTCCAAGCTCGGGTATCTGCAGGCCATGGTCGCCTATGGCCAAAAGCACCCCGAAGTCGGCGCTGCTTTCAGCGCCTACCTGAAGTCGCTGTGAACCAGGGCGCAGCCTATGGACCGAAGCGCGCGCGCCTGGGAGATCCTGCAAACGGCTGAGTTGATCCACAGCGCGGCCGCCGTCGATGCGGCGATCGCGCGCGTCGCTGCGGAAATTTCGGCGCAACTCAAGGATCGATATCCGCTGGTGCTGTCGGTGATGGGCGGAGCGGTCGTATTTACCGGCCGCGTTCTGCCGCTGCTCAACTTCCCGCTGGATTTCGACTATATCCACGCATCGCGCTACGGTGCCGCCACCAGCGGCGGGCAGGTCGAGTGGACGGTCGAACCCAAGGGCAATGTCCGCGGCCGGGTGGTGCTGGTGCTGGACGATATCCTGGATATCGGCGACACCATGCTCGCGATACGCGAGCGCGTGCTCGGTCTGGGGGCGCAGGCGTTCTATTGCGCGGTGCTGACGGACAAAACGAAAGCCATGGCCAAACCGATCCGCGCCGATTTCGTCGGTCTGCCGCTGCCGGACCGCTACGTATTCGGCTGCGGCATGGATGCCTACGGCGCCTGGCGCAATCTGCCGGCTATCTACGCATTGCGCGAGGACCGCCGAGCGTGAGTCGCGGCCGGCCTGCGTTCGGCGCCCAGCCCGCCGTGATAATATCGCCGCCGTCGCAATGTCAAAGATGCACCCCCTGATTTTGAAACCCGCCAGCGCATGTTAGCCATCATCGGCGGCAGCGGCCTCACCCAGCTGTCCAACCTCGACGTCACGCGCCGCCTCGCGGTGCGCACCCCCTATGGCGAGCCCTCCGGCGCGCTCACCTTCGGCCGCATCGCCGGCGCAGACGTGGTCTTCCTCGCGCGCCACGGCTATGGCCACACGATTCCGCCGCACGAAGTGAATTACCGTGCCAACATCTGGGCGCTGCGGGAGCAGAAGGTCGATGGCGTGGTTTCGGTCGCATCCGTGGGCGGGATACGCGCCGACATGCAGCCGGGTGCGATCGCGGTGCCGCACCAGATCATCGACTACACCTGGGGCCGCAAGAACACGTTTTACGACGGTGGCGGGCAGCCGGTCACGCATATCGATTTCACCGAGCCGTACTCGGCGCCGTTGCGCCGCCGCATCCTCGACGCGGCGCGTGCCAGCAGCGAAGCGGTCGCCGAGAATGCGGTCTACGCCGCGAGCCAGGGTCCGCGGCTGGAAACCGCGGCCGAAATCGACCGCCTGGAGCGCGACGGCGCCGACGTTGTCGGCATGACCGGCATGCCCGAGGCGGCATTGGCGCGCGAGGCCGGACTGGAATACGCGACCATCGCCGTGGTCGCCAATTACGCCGCCGGCCGCGGCACGAGCCTGCACGGCATCCGCCTCGAGGACATCGAACAAGTGCT
This sequence comes from Pseudomonadota bacterium, assembly GCA_021847125.1. The sequence goes on from JAJZUK010000129.1 coordinate 5,042, forward strand.
GCAGCAGGCGCTCGCGCGCGTGCGCCGTGTCATCGAGCAGCTG
>JAJZUK010000130.1 GCA_021847125.1 Pseudomonadota bacterium
CAAGTCCTATCCCTATCTGATGCTGAGCGGCCATGCCTATCCGCGCCTGGGTTTTCACCGCGGCGCGCTCGACGGCAAAAACCGCTATTTCGGCCCGTTCCCGCACACCGGCGCCGTGCGCGAAAGCATACAGCTGCTGCAAAAAATCTTCCGCCTGCGCACCTGCGAGGATTCGGTGTTCCAGAACCGCTCCCGGCCCTGCCTGCTGCACCAGATCCGGCGCTGCTCGGCACCCTGCGTGGGGCTGATCGACGGCGACAGCTATGCCGCCGATGCGAAAAATGCCGAGCTGTTCCTGCAGGGGCGCGCGGACGACGTGCTGCAGGCTCTGGGCGAAAAAATGCGCGTGGCCGCGGAGCTGCAGCGCTACGAACAGGCTGCGTTTTACCGCGACCAGATCCAGGCGCTGGCGACCATGCAGCACAAGCAGTACGCCGAAAGCAGCACGGGCGGCGACGCCGACATCATCGCCTGCGCCGAGGCCGCGGGCGCGGCCTGCGTCAACCTGACCATGGTGCGCCAGGGCCGGCAGCTGGGCGACAAGAGCTTTTTTCCGCACCATGCCGAGGAGCGCAGCGCGCCCGAGGTGCTGCAGGCTTTCCTCGCGCAGCATTACGTGAACCGGCAGGTGCCGGCGATCATCGTCGCCGGGGCGGAGTTCGACGCGCAGGAGATCGAGGCCGCGCTGGCGCAGCAGGCGGGGCATGCGGTTCAGATCGTGGTGCGGCCGCAGGGGCAGCGCCGCGCCTGGCTCGAGATGGCGCAAAAGAACGCGCAGCTGGCGCTGGCGCAGCGCCTGTCCGAGGCCAGCAACCAGGAGGCGCGGCTGGCCGCGCTGCGCGAGGCCCTGGCGCTGCCCGATACGGTTCAGCGTATCGAGTGCTTCGACATCAGTCATACCCAGGGCGAGGCGACTGTCGCCTCTTGCGTCGTCTATGACCGCTCGGAGATGCGCAAATCCGAATATCGACGCTACAACATCGCCGGCATACAGGCCGGGGACGACTATGCCGCCATGCGCTCGGTGCTGCAGCGCCGCTACGAGAAGATTTCGCGCGGGGAGGGCATCGTGCCCGACCTGATCCTGATCGACGGCGGCAAGGGACAGGTCGGCGTGGCGCGCGAGGTGCTGGCCGAGCTGGGTTTGAGCGACATTTATCTCTACGGCGTGGCCAAGGGCGAGGAGCGCAAGCCGGGCCTGGAACAGCTGATCTGCGCCGACGGCAGAAGCAGCATCCAGCTTGCGCGCGACAATCCGGGCCTGCATCTGATCCAGGCGATCCGCGACGAAGCGCACCGCTTCGCCATCACCGGGCATCGCGCGCGCCGCGGCAAGGCGCGCGTGACTTCGTCGCTGGAGGGCATCAGCGGCATCGGCGCGAAGCGGCGCAGGGAGCTGCTGGCGCGCTTCGGCGGCCTCAAGGGGGTGATCGGCGCGAGCATCGACGACTTGGCCCAGGTGCAGGGCATCAGCCGCAAGCTGGCCGAAAAAATTTACCGCGAGTTGCACTAAGCCGCGGCCGATTGAGGTATCTTGACGGCTGGTATTGCAACCCCGTGCGAGCGGCGGCCGGCGTTTCCGGGCGCGGCTGGCACGCGAGGTAGCCTGCATTCTTGGATATTCGCCATGCGTTTCAATGTTCCGAATGCGCTCACCTGGATGCGCATTGTGATGATTCCGCTGTTCGTGGGCGTGTATTATTTTCCGCCCACCTGGCTCACGCCGCCGCAGCAAAACCTGATCGCGACCGTCATTTTCACCGCTGCAGCGCTGACCGATCTGCTCGACGGCTATCTCGCGCGCAAGCTGAATCAGGTGTCGGCCTTCGGCGCTTTCCTCGATCCGGTCGCGGACAAGCTGATGGTCGCTGCGGCGCTGATCGTGCTGGTCGACCTCAACCGGCTGAACGCGGTGATCGCGGTGATCATCATCGGCAGGGAAATCACCATTTCGGCGCTGCGCGAGTGGATGGCGCAACTGGGCGCGGGCAAAAGCGTCGCCGTATCCATGGTGGGCAAGGTCAAGACCGTGTCGCAGATGGTCGCGATCCCGATGCTGCTCTACCACGATGCCATCGGCGCGTTCCGGCCGCAGCCCGTGGGCACCGGGCTGATCCTGCTCGCGGCAGCGCTCACCCTGTGGTCCATGTTCTATTACCTCAAAATGGCCCTGCCCACGGTCATAAAACATGGTTGATCCCCGAGGCAAAACCCCGGTATAATTCGCATCCTCTTGCGGCAGTAGCTCAGTTGGTAGAGCGCAACCTTGCCAAGGTTGAGGTCGAGAGTTCGAGACTCTTCTGCCGCTCCAAGATTCAAAGGGAAGGCGCGTAACAGCCTGCGGCGCAGGCCGCAGGCGCGCTCCCCGTTCCAGATTGCCGCAGCGCCTGGCTGGCGCGCGCTCTATACGGCTGGGTGGCAGAGTGGTCATGCAGCGGCCTGCAAAGCCGTGTACGCCGGTTCGATTCCGACCCCAGCCTCCAGTTTCCCACCTCGCGCAATCCACCTGAGTCAACAGGATCGGCCCGAGCAGCGTACAACGCATTGTCGCCCGGTGCGGCGCGTTCAGGCCGATTGGCGAACTGCCAGCACAGCCTGATTACGCAAGGTGCGCAGGAGCTTGATCTCGTCTTCCTCAATCCTGACGGAGTTCGCGCGGGCGGCATCGGCGTAGATCATGCCGAACGGCTTGTCCTTGGCGACGATCGGAAACAGGAGAAACGCCCCCGCCGAAAACGCCTTGCGGTACCACTGCGGGATGCGCGCCGCAATCTTGGGGTCGCCGGTATCGCTGATGAATACGTCGATGTTCCTCTGCAGCGCGACGTGAAACACATCCGGCATGAAATCAAGGGGGAAATGAAACTGCTCGACCAGGGTATCGATGCCATCGCCCAGTCCGAACCGCCCCGTCATGGCCGCGCTCCTGGAGTCGCGCAGGGCGAAGATCACATGATCGAAGCAGATGCCGGTATAGATCGTCTCGATGATGATGCGCAGGATGTCGTTCAGGCTGCTCCCTTCAACCATGGCATTGGTGATGTCCTGTATTCCTCCGGAAAGCACGTCCTTGTTCAGCCGAGCGCGTTCCCGCAGCGGCTCGGACTGCGCGGTCGCCACGCTGTGCAAGCCCATGCGCATGGTCTTCTCGATGTCCTCGGCTTGCGCTTGCGGGGGCGGCAAGAGTTGAGTGACATCGGTGCCGGCTTCGTTCGACGCTTCCTGCAGCATGCCGAGCCTAGCGGCGATGTTCTGGTCGAGTTTCCACCCTACCGCCACGGTGTATTCTTTGAACTTTTCCAGAGAGCGGAGGAACATGCCCTGGGCCGCATCCGGATTCAGCTTCAGCCGGCTTTTGTATTTTTCCAGCGCCTCGGCGGAGCGTTTCTTTTGCTCCCCCGGATCGCCGGTCACCACCGCGGCGGACAGGTCGGTTGCCATGCACGCGATCAGGCGCGTGATCTCGTCCGGATTGGAGCGCCCGCGCGGCGCATTGTGCGACGGATTCTTGTCCATGCTGCCGATGATTTTCTGCGGAAATCCCCATGATTTCGCGACTCCCTGGCCGAGCTCGGTGTAACTCGCGCCGAGCACTTTCCTCGAGATTCGTTCTTCGTCGGCTCCGCCCAGCGCAAAGAGTTTTCTGATTTCCTCGGTTTCCTCGGGGAAATAGTAGATCGACAGCAAGCGTCCGAGGTTGTGCATCATGGCGCAGACAAATGTTTCTTCAGCGTTGGCGTAGCCTTGGGAAATGCAGATCTCCTTCGCGATCGCCCCGCCGAGGATCGCCTGCACGCACTCGGCCATCAGATCCTGCGCCTGGTTGCGGTCCTTCAGATGGTCGAAAAGCAGCAGGCCCAGAACGATATTGCGGATGGTGTCGAAACCGAGTCGGTAGACTGCGCCGGAAATCGTGCTGATGTTGCCGCGGCCCGACGGGTTGTAATAACTGGAATTGGCGAGCTTGATGATCTTGTTGGTGAGCGCGAAATCCTTGAGCACCGCGTTCGTCAGCGTGGTAACGCTGCCGCTATCGGAAAAGATGATGTTGTTGACGTTGGATATGGACTCCGACATCGCCGGAAATTCTTTTTTCAACTTGATCCGGCGCAGCAGAAATTCCACGGTGCCCTGGCCTTCGGCTGCGGCAGGCTTGCCCGATCCGGAATCGGCGGCCCGCAGCAGGGCCTCCTTCATTTCCACCACCGACTCGTAGCGCGCCTGCGGATCCTTGGCCATGGCTGTCAACAGCCATGCGACTATCTTCTCGCTCAGACCGGGGCCCTTTGGCAGAACAATGGGATCGTTGACGATCTTCAGCAGCAGCTGATCGATGCTGCCACCATTGCCTCCGAAGACGCGCTGGCCGGTCAGCATTTCGCAAAACACCAGCCCCGCGGCGAATATATCGGTCTTGGCGGAATACTGCTTTTTCTCGATGTATTCGGGCGCCATGTAGGCAGGGGTGCCGACCAGATCCTCGTCGACGCCGACATGGACTCCTTCGAGCCAGCTGACGCGATTCCTGGAGGCGGCGCCGAAATCCATGATGCGCGGCATGCCATCGCTGCTTAGAATGATGTTCGCGGGCTTGATGTCCCGGTGCAGCACGCCGTGTTCGTGGGCATGGGCCAGGCCGTCCAGGACCTGTGCCGCGATTTTCAGGGCGCGTTCGGTCGGCAGTGCGCCGCCGCGCCTGATCAGCGCGTCGAGGGTCTCGCCGGTGACGTATTCGAAGACGAGGTAGGGGGTACCGTAACAATCGCCGGCTTCGAACACCGGTACGATACAGGGGTGCTGCAAGGCGCTGACGGCGCGCGCTTCGTGCAGCAGAATCTGCATCTCGTCACCGGTCGCTGCCGTCAGTGTCTTGATCGCCACCTGGCGCTTCAGTTTCGGGTCGTGCGCGAGGTAAACGATGCCCTGTCCGCCTTCGCCCAGGACTTGCCTGATCTCGAATCGGTCGATTTTGCTTACATCTGCTTCCAGTACGACACCCATAGACGGCCGCCCGCACTCCCCCGGTACAACTATAACGTCGGCAAGTGTGGGGAACTTGAGCCGATGGAGATCGGAA
>JAJZUK010000131.1 GCA_021847125.1 Pseudomonadota bacterium
AGTCGCCACGGTTCCGCTCCAGGCGCCGCTCGCCTGGCAGGCGGTGGCGTTGGAACTCGACCAGCTGAGCTTGGCCGTCTCGCCGGCGATGAGCGAAGTCGGGTTGGCGCCGATGCTGACGATGACCGGGTTCGCGGCCGGCGTGGTGCTGCTCGAACTGGAGCTGCCGCCTCCGCCGCCGCAGGCGGCGAGCAGCAGGCATGCGGCCAGCGCGGCGAAACGCGAGCAGGCGCGGGCTTGAGTGTGCAGTCGCATGTTCGCCTCAGCGTAGGTCGTTGGGGCTGAAGCCGGCCGGCAATTGCGCCGGAAGCCAGGCGCTGCCTTCGAATGCGCGCATGCGGCCGCCCGAATTGATCACGACTTCGGGGCTGTTCACGCCCAGGCGTGCGCGCCCCGCGCGCGGTGCGCTGGCCGATTCGGCCACCAGGGCGTCGAAATATTTTCCGAGCAGCGCCTTGAGGTCGGGCAGAATCGGCCCTTCCCAGGTGAGCGCGAACACCACGCCGCCGGCCGAGACGTATTCGTTCACGTGCGTGCCCGTGTCGAGGACGGTTTCGCATATGCGGTAGCTGGCCCCGGCCGCGGTGAGCTTCGCCGCGACCGTGGTGCTGGCGCTGCCGAAATCCTCCGGCGCGCCGCCCAGCGCGGCGTGGCAGGCGCCCGCATAGGCGAGCAGCAAAGCGGTAAGCAAGGGTGTTGCGCGCATGAACCATTCCTCTCGGGCTGCTACGGTCCGCCTTTATGGCGAACAGTTGAATCCAGAATATATTCCGCGTCGACGCTGCAACAGATTGTAACCCCATCGCGCTCGAACACGCGGCGCCGGCCGGCCTGCTAGAATCGATCCAAATCAAGAATATCGTCTGCCGAGGGAGGAAGAATGCAGCTCACCGATCTCACGCTCGCTGCTCAGGCCGCATTGCTGCGCCGGGGCGAATGCTCCAGCCGCGACATCGTCGATGCGCATCTCGCGCGCATCCAGCGCCTCGACGCGAAATTGCACGCCTTCGCCGAGGTCTATGCCGAGGAGGCGCGCGCGCTCGCCGATGCGGCCGACCGCGCGCGCGCAGCGGGCCTGCCGCTCGGGCATTTGCACGGGCTGCCCATTTGTCTGAAGGACCTGTGCGACATCGAAGGCCGCATCGGCACCATCGGCTCGCGCATGTGGGAGAAGCGCCGCGCGACGGCGACCTCGGCCACGGTGGAGCGCCTGCTCGCTGCGGGCATGATTCCGCTGGGCAAGACGCACATGGTCGAATTCGCGTTCGGCGCCTGGGGCACGAACCCGCCCATGGGCGCGCCGCGCAATCCCTGGGACGGCGCCGTGCACCGCGTCCCCGGCGGCTCCTCGAGCGGCACTGGGGTCGCGGTCGCGGCCGGGCTTGCGCCCGCGGGCATAGGCAGCGACACCGGCGGCTCGATCCGCATCCCTTCTGCGTTCAACGGCCTCGTCGGCCTCAAGGTCACGTACGGCCGCATCAGCCTGCACGGCACGGGCCTGTTGAGCTGGACGCTCGACACCATCGGCCCGATGGCGCGCTCGGTCGAGGATTGCGCCGAGCTGCTGCGCGTGCTCGCGGCGCCCGATGCGCGCGATGCGGCGACACTCACCGCACCCACCCTCGATCTGCCGCCGGGCTTCGCCGCCGACGGCCTGCACCATGCGCGCATCGCGCTGCCCGAGCGCGCGCAGCTGCCGTCATTCATGCATCCGGCGGTGCTCGACGCCTGGACGGCGGCGGCGAAGACGCTGGAGCAGCTCGGCGCCGAGATCGTGCCGGTGCGCCTGCCGGATTGGTATTTCGATCTTGCGCGCGATGCGGGCAATATCATGGCCTCCGAAGCGTTCGCGCTGCACCGCGATCACATCGAGGACATGGCGCAGCCGATCGGCGACGCGGTGCGCGCGCGCATCCTCGGCGCGCGCAAGCTCGCGCCGGGCGACTACGCCGAAGGCCTGCGCACCATGGCCGAGCGCCGGCGCTTTTTTTACGAATGGTTCCGCGGCTTCGATGCGATCCTGCTGCCGACGGTGGCGCTGCCGGCGCCGCCGCTCGAAGGCATAGACGAAGCTTCGCCCGTGCCCGCGTATTTCACGCGGCCGCAGAATTATCTGGGCCTCACCGCGCTCGCGATTCCGGCCGGGCTGCATGAAGGCCTGCCCATGAGCGTGCAGATCATCGGCAAGCCGTTCGACGAGCGCCGGGTGCTCGAAATCGGCAAGGCGTTCCAGGACCAGACGCGCTTCAACGAATTGCGGCCGGCGGGACTGGAAAATTAGAAATGTGAGGGACCGAGTTGTCGAAGCTCAGGCCTTCATCTGAATTTCGACGAATGCGAACTCGCCGGCGCTGGCGTTGATGACGTTGTGCTCGACGCCGGCCGCGCGAAAATAGGATTTGCCGGCGGCGAGCTCGCTCACGCTGTCGCCCGCCTTGTCCTTGAGCAGCAGCTTGCCGTCCATCAGCGGCACCACGACATAATCGTATTCGTGCCGGTGCCAGCCGGTCTCGGCGCCCGGCGTGAAGCGCCATTCGGTCACCACGACGCGGGAATTGTCGATTTGAACGATGGCGCGCGTTTGAGTCATTTCGGCCTCCTTCGGGGCAATGGGCGTGGGCGCGCTTATGGTAGCAGCAGAGCTGGTCTAAGATAACGGACATGAGCCACCAGCAAAGCTTCGAGGTCCGCACGCGCGGCCGCGGCACCACCGAAATCACGAGCGAGGTCGCGCGCATCGTGCGCGCAGCCGCGATCGCGACCGGCATCGCGCAGGTGTTCGTGCAGCATACGAGCTGCTCGGTCATGATCACCGAGAACGCCGATCCGGCGGTGCGGCGCGACCTGGAGACGCTCGCCGCGCGCTGGGCGCCCGACGGCGACCCGGCTTACCGCCACGACACCGAAGGCGCGGACGACATGGCCGCGCATGCGCGCAGCCTGCTCGCCGGCAGTTCGGTCAGCGTGCCCGTCGGCGGCGGCGAACTGCTGCTCGGCACTTGGCAGGGCATCTATTTGTGGGAGCACCGCACCGGCGCGCAACACAGGCGGGTGGTGGTGACGGTGCTGGGGTGAACTAGCCTCACTTGCGCAACGCCTTGAGTATCTGCCAGGATGCCCGGCCCGGTACTCTGCATTCCCAGAAAGTCCAGCCGTTGACGGGATTTTTCGTTATCGACATTGCCGCCGCCGAAGGAGTATCGAAGCGCTTGCCGTTCAGGACAAGCGCCCCACTCTCGGCGCGCCCAAGGTAAATTTGTCCCTTGTAGTTCGCTCGAAATTCGGTTCCGGCCGGGAATCGAACGCCTTTGGTCACCCAGTCGCCCGGCGCGGGCGGATTAGCCGGGGTGGCGGATTTGCTATTCCGAGAAAGACCGAGCAACTCGCGCAGGACGTCGTTCTCCGTGACGTCCTCTGAAGGGCGGCGCAGCATCAGTGCCTTGTACACGTCGAAATCGACCTCTATGGTTCTCATGACTCGCACTCGCCCAGATTGACGATATAGATTACTATAGCACTATAGTACGTTATTGCTATTTGACCGTCAAGCCACCTGTAGCCCCAAGAGATTTCTGCCGTGGAAGCGCCGTTATTAGCAGACTTGAAAGAGTGCTTACTATCGCTATAATGTTTAATATATATAACATTATCGGGGGGCCTCGGTGCGGCTTCAACAGCTTGGCTATGAGATCCGGCGTGCGCGGCTCGAACGCAGACTGACGCAGGCGCAGCTGGCAACGGCGGCGGGGCTGTCCCGCACTACGTTGAACCAGCTGGAGAACGGCTTGTTCCCCGATCTGGGCGTGAAGAAAGTTCTTGCGATCCTCGAAACGCTGGGACTCGATTTGTCCGTGCAGCCAGCCGCGCAAACACGCCGCCCGGATTTCGTCCGCATGGCGTGCAATACCGCCAATGTAAGCTATAAGATCGCGCTTACTGAGGACGAACTCATTCGTGCGCTACTCACAGGAAAGCTGGCCACGGGCAAGCGACCGCATCTGCGTGCGCTCCTGGACGAGGCTGCGCCTGAGTTGTTACAGGGCCTGGTCGGCGAAACAAACAAATGGACCAGGCCCGGAAGGGTGGAGAAGAACCTGGAGCAAATTGCCCGCGACATCGGCGCCACTCGAAGGATAGCGCATTGGCTGAAGACCGCCTAAAGATCTGGGAAACGCTGTTCCAGCGGGCGCTGCTGCTGATCGACTCCGCCCGCGAGAGCGGGGCTACGCTCGACAATTGGAGTTTCGGCGGCGGAACAGTGCTGATGCGGCGGCATCGCCATCGATTCAGTAAGGACATCGACATCTTCGTGCTCGATCCGCAGTGCCTGCCTTATCTGAGTCCCCGACTTAACGACCAAGCGGAATCGCTTACCTCGGATTACGTCGAACAGGCCGACGTTCTGAAGCTTAACTTCGCCGAGGGCGAAATCGACTTCGTCGCGTCCGCGCCGTTAACGGAAAATTCCTCAGTCATCGAGATCCTGTTCGGGCACGAAGTTCAAGTGGAAACCTCCTCCGAAATCATCGCAAAAAAAGTCTGGCACAGGGGCAATCGATTTACGGCGCGAGACATTTTCGATCTGGCACTGGTAGCAGAGAAAGAGCCGGAAGCGCTGTGGAAAATTCGGCCCGTTTTGCGAGGCCAGCGGGAAGTCATACTTGCAAGAATCGGCTCGCAAGAGGCGGCACTAAGAGAAACCTTCGCCGCGCTCGAAGTCCTCGACTATCGGCGAAGCTTTGACGAATGCATTGAGTTGACCAAGAAGGCAATGGGGTAGAGCGACAACCTCTGCCGCACCGCACTCGGCTAGGACTTGGCCGGCTCAGCGAGGTAAAATCAGTCCCATGAACGCAGTCGCCGAAATCAAGGACATCAAACTCTACATGCGCGGGCTGGGCGAGCAGGCGCGCGCGGCTGCGCGCGTGCTCGCGCGCGCCGACAGCGCGACCAAGGACCGCGCGCTCGCCGCCGCCGCCGCCGCGATCCGGCGCGATGCGGCGAAGCTGCTCGCCGCCAATGCCGAAGACGTGGCCGAGGCGCGCGCGAACGGGCTCGAGCCGGCGCTGCTCGA
>JAJZUK010000132.1 GCA_021847125.1 Pseudomonadota bacterium
CTTCGCCTCCGGCGTCGTGGCGAGCAGGCCGAAGTCGAGCGCCTCGCCCGGCAGCGGCCATTCCCATTCCTCGCGCAGATACAGCCCGGCCGCCGCCTGGCCTTGGGTCTTCAGCGTCTGCAGCCAGCGCTTGCCGTCCGCGCGCAGGCGCAGGGCCAGCCCGGCCTGCAGCAGGGCGAACTGCGGCGTGTCGAAATAGACGCTGCGAACCAGGCGGGTGGAGACGCGCCCCTGCTGCAGCGCCTTGATCCGCGGATCGCGGCGCAGCCGGCCGAGGTCCGGCGGCGCGAGCAGCAGCTTGAGTTCGGTTTCCATCAGCGTCGGCTCGCGGTGAGCACCCCCTGCACTTCCCTGACGAATTCCAGCGTGCGCTGCAATTGCTCCAGGCCGGAAATTTCGACGGTGAAGGACATGTAGGCCATGTGCTGTTTCGATTGCGTATTGACCCCGGTGACATTGATCTTTTCGCGCGACAGCACCTCGGAAATATCGCGCAGCAAACCCTGGCGGTCGTGCGCCTGCACCACGATGTCGACCGAGAACACGCCCTCTTTCTGCTTGCCCCAGTCGGCTTCGATCATGCGCTCCGGCTGCAGCTCGGCCAGGCGCTGCAGGTCGCGGCAGTTGCGCCTATGTATCGATACGCCGCGGCCGCGGGTGACGAAACCGGCGATGGCATCGGGCGGCGCGGGCCGGCAGCACTTGGCCAGCTGGGTCATCAGCTTGTCCATGCCCACCACCAGGATGCCCCCGTCCTTGGCGTCCGCCCGGCTCTTGCCGGTGAGAACGGCCTCCTTTTCGGGCTCGGCCGGCGCTGCCCCGCGCAGCGCGGTCTGCAACTGCTTGACCCCGATCTCCTCGCGCCCGGCAGCGGCGAACAGCTCTTCGCTTTTGGCAAAGCCCAACTGCTGCGCCAGGTGGTCCAGATTGGCCCCGGTCATGCCTTCGCGCTGCAGTTCGCGCTCGACGACGGCGCGTCCCTGGGCAACGGTCTCGGCCAGCGCCTGGGTGTTGAACCACTGCCGCACCTTGCTGCGCGCGCGCGAACTCTGCAAATAGCCCAGCACCGGATTCATCCAGTCGCGGCTCGGGCCGCCGGTCTTGGCCGCGATGATTTCCACCCGCTGCCCGTTGGCGAGCTTGTAATTGAGCGGCACCATCGCGCCGTCGACCTTGGCGCCGCGGCAATGGTGGCCGAGATCGGTGTGCAGGTGATAGGCGAAATCCACCGGCGTCGACCCCTGCGGCAGATCCAGCACCCGCCCCTGCGGCGTGAGCACATAGACCGTGTCGTCCAGCGCCGTGCGCTTGAACTGCTCGACCCAGTCGACCGATTCGACCACGTCGTCGCGCCAGGCGAGCACCTGCCGCAGCCAGGCGATCTTTTCGTCGAAAGGATCCCGCCGCGCGCTGCCCCGCGCCGCGCCCCCCTCCTTGTAGCGCCAGTGCGCGGCCACGCCCAGTTCGGCGTGGCGGTGCATGTCGTGGGTGCGGATCTGCACTTCCAGCGCGCGGCCGTCCGGGCCGACCACCGCGGTGTGCAGGGAACGGTAGTCGTTGCCTTTCGGCCGCGAGATATAGTCGTCGAATTCCTTCGGTATCGGCGTCCACAGATTGTGCACCACGCCGAGCGCGGTGTAGCAATCCTTCACCGAATCCACCAGCACCCGCAGGGCGCGCACATCGTAGAGCTCGGAGAAGTCGAGGCTCTTGCCGCGCATCTTGTTGTAGATGCTGTAGATGTGTTTGGGCCGGCCCAGCACTTCGGCGCTGATGCCGGTGGCGCGCAATTCCGAATCCAGCGCGGCCACCGCGCCGGTGATGAAGCTCTCGCGCTCCTCCCGCTTCCCGTCCAGCATGGACGCGATTTTCTTGTACACCTCGGGCTCGAGGTAGCGGAAGGCGTAGTCTTCCAGCTCCCATTTGAGCTGCCAGATGCCCAGGCGGTTGGCCAGCGGCGCGTAGATGTCCAGCGTTTCCTGCGCATAGGGCCGGCGCTTTTCGTCGGTCGCGCGCGCCATGTAGCGCAGCGTCTGGGTGCGGCTCGCGAGCCGCAGCAGCACCACGCGTATGTCCTCTACCATGGCGAGCAGCATTTTGCGCAGCACCTCGGCCTGCGAACTGTGCGCCGCACTGCTTTCCTGTCCCGCCAGGGTGCGCGTGACCACGCGCAGCCGGTTCAGCTTGGCGATGCCGGCCACCAGGCTTGCCACCACGGGTCCGAAGGCGGCGGTGAGTTTTTCCTGGCTGTCGGCCAGATATTGCGGCGCCGCGAACAGGATGCCGGCGATGCGCGTTTCGACGTCCAGGCGCAGCGCAGCGAGGGAAGCGGCCAGGCCCAGCGCGTGTTCCAGCGCCGGCTCGCCGGTACCCAGCGGTTTGCCGGCATAGATGCTAAGGGCGAATTCGCAGGCCTGGCGCAGCCGGAGGACGTCGGCTTCGGGCAAGCCGGCGGCGATCGATTCCAGCGCCGCTTCGGGCAGATCGGCGCGTGCAGCCTGCACTCCCGTGTCCATGGCCGCATTATATCGCCCGGCCGGGCCACGCGGACGTGACGAAACGCAAATCGGCGATAATTGGTGTCATATGGAAAGACTCAATGCAAATAGAGTGTCTCCGGCCACGGATGAACCCTTTTTGGACGAACAAGGGGGGATGCATCCCCCCTTGTCCCCCAAGGGGACTTCCGTCGGGGCGTATATCCCCCCGCGGATACGCTGTCGCCATTCATCAAAATCTACCCAACTCAACTCTTTCCTCTAGCTACAAGAGAAAAATGTTCCGATTGTTCAAGGACTGGCGCAGAAAGCGCGCGCTGCGCCGCTTCGTGCCGGACGACGCGTTGTGGCGCCAGGTGACCGGTGGCCTGCCCTTCCTGCACGGGCTGACGGACGCGGACTGGCAGCGTCTACGGGATTACGCCGTGCTGTTCCTCGACGAAAAACAGATGCACGGCGCGCGTGGCTTCATCCTCACCGACGCGGTGCGCCTGTCGATCGCAGTGCAAGCCTGCCTGCCCATACTCAATCTCGGCCTGGATGCCTATCAAGGCTGGGTAGGCATCGTGATCTACCCGGGCGAATTCAAGGTCCGGCGCAAGGAAATGGATGAGAGCGGCGTGGTGCACGAATACGACGACGAGCTTTCGGGCGAGGCCTGGCCCGGCGGACCGGTGATCCTGTCCTGGCAGGACGTAGAGCTGGGCGCGGCCGGCTACAACGTGGTGATCCACGAATTCGCGCACAAGCTGCATATGCTCCGCGGCGATATGGACGATTTTCCGTCCGCGCACGCGGAAATGGATCGCGAGCAATGGCTTTCGGCCTGGGATGCGGCCTATGCGAGGTTCTGTGGCCAGGTGGACCGCGGTGCGCGCACGGTCATCGACCCTTATGCGAGCGAAGATCCGGCGGAGTTCTTCGCCGTCCTCAGCGAATTCTTCTTCACCCAGCCGCAGACGGTGCGCTCGACCTATCCGGAACTGTATCGCCAGTTGACGCTGTTCTACCGTCAGGATCCGGCGGCGCGCATCAACGCGTAGTCGCCAAGCGGGGGAGGTGCGCGCTGCGCGCGATTACCGCTGAAACAAGACACAGCGTTGGGGTTTTATACAAGATCGCCGATTGCGTGCGGACGGATTTTCGTCCGTGCGCTATCGGCGATCCGCGCGGACGGGCCGCCGTCCGCGCAAGTTTGGTCACTACAGCTCGATCCAGGTGTCCATATCGGTGAGGGTCGGCGATCTGCCATTGCGCGCCCTGCGCGCCAACCGTGTCTTTGGTACGGACGAAAAGCGTGTCCGTGCCAAAGACACGGTTATGAAGAAAAGCAACAGCGGCTCGGAAGGGCCGTTCAAGATCGCAAGCCTGCAATCGTGCATTGCCGCGAATCAAGCCGCGGGCGCTGTCAATCCGCCAGCAGAAAATCGCGCACGATGGCGATCTGGCCGGCGTGCATCAGCGTAGGCGCATGGCCGACCTCGGGTATTTCTACCGTCCTGGCATGCGGGCCGCGGCCGGCCATTTCCTGCAGGGTCTCGCGCCTGAGCAGGTCGGACAAGGCGCCGCGCAGCACCAGGGTCGGGCAGCGGATGGCGTCGTACAAAGGCCACAGTTCGATATCCTTGTCGACCTTGGCCGCCCTGAAGGGCACGGCGATGGCCGGGTCATAATGCAGGCGGTAGCTGCCGTCGTCCTGCCTGCGCGTGACATGCTCGGTGAGCGTGGACCATTCCGCGTCGCTGTGCGCACCGAAGGTCGCGCTGACCATGCGGATGTATTGCATCGCCGCGGCGAAATCGGGAAATTGCGGCGCCATCCCGAAATACTGGCCGATACGCGCGAGCGACACGGCGGTGATGACCGGCCCGACGTCGTTCAGCACCAGTTTTCGCAGCGGCGTCTCGGGCAGGCTGGCAAGAGTCATCCCGATCAGGCCGCCCATCGAGGTGCCGACCCAGTGCACGCACTCGGCGTCCAGGCGCGCGAGCAGGGTGACCATGTCGCCGACATAAGTCTCCGTCTGGTATTCCATGGGGTTTTTCAGCCAGCCGCTCAGACCGCGGCCGGGCACGTCCGGGCAGACCACGCGGTATTCGTCCGCCATGGCCTTGGCCAACGCATCGAAATCGCGCCCGCAGCGCGCGAGGCCGTGCACGCACACCAGTACCTTGCGATTGGCCGGATCGCCCAACTCGGTGTAAGCGAGCTTGTGCAAGCCGCTTGGCGTGATGCACTGCACTTCGCGCTGTCTGAATTCCTCGCTCATACATCACTCCCTCGGTCGCGGGCGCCCTTGTCCCGATGTGGGCCGGGAGCGCGCTTACGCCAAAAGTATAACAGGCCGAATACGCGCTCATCGCCGGCTAGGACATATCCGCTGCGCCGGCATTTCACTGCGCATACCAGTAGTGCTTTCTCGTTTCGCGATAGCCCCGCACGCTGATCCCTTCACCGTCGATGCGCACCAGAACCCCCTGCCGGTCGTAATACTCGAGCAGAGGTTCCGTCTGCCGGTTGTATACCGCCAGGCGATTGCGCACCGTGGCTTCGCTGTCGTCGTCGCGCTGATAG
>JAJZUK010000133.1 GCA_021847125.1 Pseudomonadota bacterium
CGCGGCGCTGTCGGTGCGCCAGGTCACCGGCAAGCCGATCAAGTTCGCCGGCGTGGGCGAGAAGCTCGCAGCGCTGGAAGCGTTTCACCCCGAGCGCATGGCCGCGCGCATCCTCGGCATGGGCGACGTGCTGTCGCTGGTGGAGGAGGCGCGCAAGAGCGTCGATGTGGCCGAGGCGCAGAAGCTGGCGGAGAAAATCAAAAAAGGCAAAGGCTTCGACCTGGAAGACTTCAAGCAGCAGATCGGCCAGATGCGCAAAATGGGCGGGCTCTCGTCCATGATCGACAAGCTGCCGGCGCAGCTCGCGCAGGCGGCGCAGGCGCAGTCAGCCGACATGGGCGAGAAGCAGATGCGCCGCATCGAGGGCATCATCAATTCCATGACGCCGCAGGAGCGTGCGCGCCCGGAACTGATGAAGGCCGCGCGCAAGCGCCGCGTCGCCGCGGGCGCGGGGGTGCAGGTGCAGGAGGTCAACCGCCTGCTCGCCCAGTTCGAGCAGATGCAGAAGATGATGAAGCAGATGCAGAAGGGCGGCATGGCGAAAATGATGCGCGGCATGAAGGGGATGATCCCCGGCATGCGCTAGCGCATGCCCGCCGCCGCGTTCGCCGTCTCGCCGCGTCGCCGCTAGTAGCCTATCGCCGCCCCGTCGCTGCGCGGGTCTGAACCGCCCCAGCGCGCACCGCTTACCGGATCGATCGTGATGCCGTGCGCATGTCCGGCGAGTTCGTTCCAGGCGCCCCAGCGATTGAGCACGTGACCGCGGCGCTCGAGTTCCTGCATGCTGGCCTCGGCGTAACGACCTTCTATGTTGAGCAGGTCGCGCGGTTCGCCCAGGGCGAAGCGGCCGGAGAGCCAGCGCGGCGATTCGATCGCCTGCTGCACGTTCAGGCCGAAGTCGATCATGGCGATGTAGGCCTGCAGCTGGATCTGCGGCTGGCCGTCCGCGCCCATGCAGCCGAACACCTGCCACAGCTCGTCATCGCGGAACGCAAGCGAGGCGATCAGCGTGTGCAGCGGCCGCTTGCCCGGTGCGAGCCGGTTCGGATGGGCGGGATCGAGCGAAAAATACGCGCCGCGGTTCTGCAGCACGATGCCGCTCCTGCCTGCGACCACGCCCGAGCCGAACACGCCGTAGAGGCTGTGGATCAGCGAGGCCGCATTGCCTTCGGCGTCGACGGCGCAGATATAGACGGTGTCGCCGGCGAGGCTGCCGTAGGAAGGCACTTTGTCCCAGGGCAGCGCGCGCGCCGGGTCGATCAGTTTGCGCCGCTCGTCGGCGTAGGCGCGCGACAGCAGGCGCTCGACCGGGATGTCGGCGAAAGCGGGATCCGCGACCCAGCGGTCGCGGTCATGGTAGGCCAGCTGCTTTGCCTGCACCAGGAAATGCACATGGTCCGCGCCCAGGTAATCCATCGCCCCTAGCTCATAGGGCTCGAGCAGGTTCAGCATCTGCAGCACCGAGATGCCCTGGGTCGGCGGCGGCGTCTGGTACAGCCTGACGCCGCGATAGTCGGTATGGATCGGCTCGCGCCATTGCGCATGCTGCGCGCGGAAATCCGCAGCGCTGAAGAAACCGCCGCTGGCGAGCGCGTAGCGGGCGAGTTCCTGCGCAATCTCGCCTTCGTAGAACGCCGCGCGCCCGCCGGCGCCTACGGCCTCGATCGAGCGCGCAAGATCGGCATTCACCAGAGTTTGTCCGGTGCGCGGCGCCTTGCCGTGTTTCAGAAAAATCGCGGCGGCTTCCCGGTTCTGCGCCAGTTCCGGCGCGGTCGCGGCGATCCAGTTGGCGAGGCGTTCGGTCACCGGAAAGCCTTCGCGTGCGTAGCCCGCGGCTGCCGCGAGATTGCGCGTGAGCGGCAGGCGCCCATGTGCCGCGTGCGCTTCGCACCAGCTTGCCACTGCGCCCGGTACGGTGAGCGTCGCCGGCAGGATGCCGCGAAACGGGATTTCGCCCATGCCGCGCGCGCGAAACGCGTCGATCGTAGCGCTGGCGGCGGCGCAGCCGGCGCCGTCGAGATAGCGCACGCGCTTTTGCCTGGCGTCGTAGATCAGCCAGAACGCGTCCCCGCCGAGGCCGGTCATATGCGGATAGATCACGCTCAAGGCGGCGCTGGCGGCGATGGCCGCGTCCACCGCGGAGCCGCCCGCTTTCAGAATTTCGACGCCGGCTTCCGATGCAAGCGCGTGCGGACAGGCAACCATGCCGCGCGGCGCGAGCGTCGGCGGCCGGCCGGTATGCATTTCAATCATGGGTTTTGCTTCCTGAGCTGACAAGTTCGTTTGATGAAGGGGTGTATGGGAACACAATTGCGCAGCTCAGGCAATGCGCAGGCGCCGGCGCTGTCTGCGGCCGATTCCCGGGCTAATCCGGATTATTCGCACACGGGCCGGGCAATCGGGTTAGTCCATTGAAAATTTTGGAATATCCCTGTGCATGGCCGCGGCCCGGCCCTCGACAAAGCCCTTGCCAATAGGCACCAAAACATCGTAGAATCGCGCTCTTTTTTGAGTTTCGGGACAACAACATGGTTGTGATTCGCCTCGCCCGCGGTGGCGCACATAAACGCCCTTTCTACAACATGGTCGTGGCGGACTCGCGCCGCGCCGCAGGCGGCAAGTTCATCGAGCGCGTCGGCTTCTACGATCCCAAGGCGCCCGAAGGCCGCGAGAACCTGCGTGTCGCCATGGATCGCCTGACGTTCTGGCAGGGCAAGGGCGCGCAGCTCTCGCCCACGGTGGCCAGGCTGGTCAAGCAGTTTGGCAAGAAAGTCGCCGGTACCGCCGCTGCCGCAGCGGGGTAAGCAGGCTGCGCGGCTGATCGTGATGGGGCGCGTCGTCGCCCCATACGGCGTCAAGGGCTGGGTCAGGATAGAGCCTTACAGCGCAGAACCGGACAGCCTCAAGACCTACCCCGCGTGGTGGGTGGGCAGGAGCGGCGACTGGCGCGAAATGAAAGTCGCCGAGTGCGTGCTGCAGCATGGAGCCAGCCTGGTGGCGCGCTTGGAGGGCTGCGTGGAGCGCGATGCGGCGCTGGCCCTGAAGGGCAGTGAAATTGCGGTCGAGCGCGAGGCGCTGCCGCAGAACGCGAACAACGAGTTTTACTGGGCCGACCTGGTCGGCCTGAAAGTGGTGAATGTGAAGGACGAGGAGTTAGGCGTCGTTGCCGAGCTCTTCGAACATGGCGCGCATCCGGTGATGCGCATCGTGGCTGGTGCGACCGAGCGGCTGCTGCCTTTCGTGGAGCAGGTGGTGCGCCAGGTGGATATGGCCCAGGGCCGCATCCGCGTGGAGTGGGAGCTGGACTGGTGATCCACTTCGATTGCGTGACGCTGTTTCCGCAGATGTTTGCGGCGCTCACTGAATCGGGCATCACCGGGCGTGCGCTGAAGGCGGCGCACTACGACCTGGAGTTGTGGAACCCGCGCGACTTCACCGGCGACAACTACCGCACGGTGGATGACCGGCCCTACGGCGGCGGCCCCGGCATGGTGATGCTGGCCGAGCCCTTGGAGCGGGCGCTAAGCGCGGCCAAGGCGCGTGTGGCGGGTGGTGGGCGCAGGGTGATATACCTTTCGCCGCAAGGCAGGGTGCTCGATCACGGCAAGGTGATGGAGCTCGCGGCGGGGCCTGGTGCAGTATTGCTGTGCGGGCGCTACGAGAGCGTGGATGAGCGCTTGATCCGGCGCGCGGTCGACGAGGAGATATCGATCGGCGACTATGTGCTCTCCGGCGGCGAGCTCGCGGCGATGGTGCTGATCGATGCGGTGGTGCGGCAGTTGCCCGGCGTTCTGGGCGACGAGGATTCGGCGGCGCAGGATTCGTTTGTAGGCGGACTGCTGGATTGTCCGCATTACACCCGGCCCGAGGAGTATGCGGGCGAGCGTGTGCCGGCGGTGCTGCTCTCGGGCAACCACGCCGAGATAGAACGCTGGCGCCTGAAGCAGGCGCTGGGCAGGACCTGGCTGAGGCGGCCGGATTTGTTGGACAAGCGCGTGTTGAGCGCGGCAGAAGCGAAGCTGCTTGAGGAATTCAAGCGAGAACAGGACACCTGAGGGTTGCCGCAGCAGCTGCAGCCCCCGATGATACAAGGAGCGAAGTCATGAACCTGATACAGAAGCTGGAACACGAAGAAATCACGCGCCTGGGCAAGACCGTTCCGGTATTCGCCCCCGGCGACACCGTAATCGTGAACGTCAACGTGGTCGAGGGCGAGCGCAAGCGCGTGCAGGCCTACGAAGGCGTGGTCATCGCCAAGCGCAACCGCGGCCTCAATTCGTCTTTCATCGTGCGCAAGATTTCCGCGGGCGAAGGCGTGGAGCGGACGTTCCAGACCTACTCGCCGCTGATCGCCTCGGTCGAAGTCAAGCGCAAGGGCGACGTGCGCCGCGCCAAGCTGTATTACCTGCGCGATCGTTCGGGCAAGTCGGCGCGCATCCGCGAGAAACTCAGCAAGCGCGCGATCGAAGAAACCGTCGTGGAAGGCGCTGTGGCCGAATAGCCGCCGCGGGTGGTACGCATCAAAGCAAAACGGGACGCGCGAGCGTCCCGTTTGCTTTTAGGACCGCCCGCGCTAGCCAGCGCACATTTGTTGCAGCAGCCGCTCCATGAACGACTCGCACAGCGCGACCTGTTCCAGCGTCACGTATTCGTCCGGTTTGTGCGCCTGCTCGATCGAGCCCGGGCCGCAGATGATCGCGGGTATGCCCGCCTGCTGAAACAGCCCGCCCTCGGTGGCATAGGCCACTTTGGACGTCGATTTGTTGCGCGACAGCGCCTGCGCAAGTTGGGTGACCTGAGCGGCTTCGGCGGTATCGAGTCCGGGGATTTCGGCCTTGGTCTCGAAACTGATGCCGGTATCGGCATCGGTTCTTCGCATCTCCGGCAGGATCACGTGCTCGGCGTAGTCCTTGATCTCGCGCTCCAGCGCATCCGGGTCGGCACCGGGCAGATAGCGGAATTCGAACTGGAAATTGCATTCGCGCGGCACGATGTTGCCGGCGGTGCCGCCCGAGATCACCCCGGTCTGCAGCGTGGTAAACGGCACGTCGAAGCCATGATCGCGCG
>JAJZUK010000134.1 GCA_021847125.1 Pseudomonadota bacterium
GTAGCGGAGGACTCACCCGCGTCGCGAATGCCGCCATTTTCGCAGGGTGGCCATGGCGCGATGCGCAAGCCAGCCGCGTTCATCCTGCGGTCCGTTGCTCGTCCGCACGCCATCCATCCCTCGAAGATCAAGGACTGGCGCGGATCTTCAGGCGTCGATCGGGCGCCTGAAGCGGCCCACCGGGGTGTTCCGCGGCTTAGACGAGCGGGCCGGTGTACGAGGCCAGCGCCTTCATGTAATTCGCGCGCTCGAAGGCGGCGGGGTCGGGGCAGGAGAGCTGACTGAGCGAGCCTTTCATCTGCTCGACCGATGCGTATTCGCGCGCAGTCAGCCATTTTTCGACGCCGCTCACCAGGGTCGCGATATGCTTCGGTCCCTTGCGCAACAGGCTGCTTGCGACCATGGCGCAGTCCGCGCCGGCGAGCAGCAGCTTCAACACATCCTCCGGGGTGTGCGCGCCGCCGGTGCCGGCCAGGCTGGCCTTCACGCGGCCGCGCAGGATGGCGATCCAGCGCAGCGCCAGGCGCAGTTCGTCGGAAGTCGACAGCACGAGGTGCGGCGCCACCTCCAGTTCCTCGAGCAGTATGTCCGGCTGCAGGAAGCGGTTGAACAGCACCAGTCCGGATGCGCCGGCGGCCGCGAGCCGCGCCGCCATATTGGCCATGGCGCTGAAGTACGGCGAGACTTTCACCGCTACCGGTATCGACACCATGCTGCTTACCGACGCCACCAGGTCGATGTAGCGCTGTTCGACTTCGGCGCTGCTGTCATCCAGGCCGGTGGCGAGGAAATAGATGTTCAGCTCGATCGCATCGGCTCCGGCTTGCTCGAATTGTTTCGCGATCTGCGTCCAGCCGCCCGGCGTGTAGCCGTTCAGGCTGGGTATCACGGGCAGCGCCAGCGACCGCTTGGCTTCGCCGATCAGCTTCAGGTAGCTGTCGGGCCCGGTGTTGTAGTGCTGCATCTCGGGGAAGAAGCCGCGTGCCTCGGGCGACAGGTCCGCGCCCGAGAGCAACAAGTCGTGGGCGGCCATCTCATCGTGTTCGATCTGTTCCTCGAACAGCGACGGCAACACCACGGCCGCGACGCCCGCGTCCTCGAGCCGCTTGAGGCCGTCGAGCGAACTGGTCAGCGGCGAGGCCGCGGCGACGATGGGGTTCTTGAGCTCGAGGCCCAGATACCGGGTGCGCAGATCGGCGCTCATGATTGCTCCTCCTTGGGGCTCGGATCAGTCGCTGCGGACGCTGCGCCTTCGCCGTCCGGGTCGGGTTTGCCGCCCTCGGTCACGGTACGCTGCACGCCGGCTACCTGCTCGTACAGGGCCCAGCGCGCATCGGCGTCGGACTGCGCTTCCTTCAGCAACTGTTTCGCGCGCGCCGGGTCGGCCTGGGCGAGCATGGCGTAGCGGCCCTGCTTCATGGTGAAGTTCTCGACCGGCATCGTCGGCTTGCGGGAATCGAGCTTCAGCGGCTGGCTTGCGCCGCCCATCCCCAGGCGCGGGTCATAGTGGTACAGGTTCAGATAGCCGCTCTTGACCGCGTCGCGCTGATGGCTCATGCCCGTGGCCATGTCGATGCCGTGCGCGATGCAATGGCTGTAGGCGATGATCAGGGAGGTGCCGGGCCAGGACGCCGCTTCCTGGAAGGTGCGCGCTGTTTGCACCGGGTTGGCGCCCATCGCCACCTGGGCAACGTAGACGTTGCCGTAGGCCATGGCGATCATGCCGAGGTCTTTCTTGCCGGAGGACTTGCCGGCGGCGGCGAACTTCGCCACCGCGCCGCGCTGGGTGGACTTCGACGCCTGGCCGCCGGTATTGCTGTACACCTCGGTGTCGAGCACCAGGATGTTGACGTTGCGTCCCGAGGAAAGCACGTGGTCCAGGCCGCCGTAGCCGATGTCGTAGGCCCAACCGTCGCCGCCGACGATCCACACGCTGCGGACGATCAGGCTGTCGGCAACGGCCAGCAGTTGCTGCGCCCGCATGGTTCCAATTTGCGCCAGGATGGCTTTGAGTTCGGCCACGCGCTTGCGCTGCTTGCGTATTTGCTCGTCCGTTTCCTGCGGCGCTTCGAGCAGTGCGTCGGCCAGGATTTCGCCGATTTCGCCGCGCAGCGCGCGCACCAGCGCCTGCGCCAGGTCGCGCTGCGAATCCAGCGCGAGGCGCATGCCCAGCCCGAACTCGGCATTGTCCTCGAACAGGCTGTTCGCCCAGGCGGGGCCCTGGCCGGCGCGGTTCTGCGCCCAGGGGGTGGAGGGCAGGTTGCCGCCGTAGATCGACGAGCAGCCGGTGGCGTTGGCCACCAGCAGGTGGTCTCCGTAGAGCTGCGACAGCAGCTTCAGATACGGCGTTTCGCCGCAGCCGGCGCAGGCGCCGGAGTATTCGAACAGCGGCATGCGCAATTGCGAGCCCTTGAGCGCGTCTATCGTGTCCCAGGACGGGCGCGTCTCGGGCAGGGTGAGGAAGAATTCGTAGCTGCTGCGCTCCTGTTCGAGGTGATCGAGCTTGGGCTCCATGTTGATCGCTTTGCGCTTGACCACTTCCTTGCTGCGCGTCGGGCAGATGTCGACGCAGATGCCGCAGCCGGTGCAGTCGTCCGGTGCGACCTGCAGGGTGTAGGCCCAGCCCGCCATGCCGTCGCCCGCCTTGCTCTTCCAGGGCACGCTCTTGAAGCCCGCGGGTGCCTTCTTCAGCTCGTCGGGCGAATACACGTTCATGCGGATGGCGGCATGCGGGCACATCAGCGGGCACAGCGCGCACTGCGTGCAGATCGCCGCATCCCAGATCGGGATCTCGTGGGCGATGCTGTGTTTTTCCCACTGCGAGGTCGCGGTGGGAAAAGTGCCGTCGACCGGCAGCGCCGATACCGGCAGCAGGTCGCCCCTGCCGTCGAGCATCATCGCGGTGACGCGCTGGACGAAATCGGGGGCCGCGCTCGGCACCACCGGACGGCGGCGCAGCGCCGAGTCGGCCTTTCCGGGCACTTGCACTTCGCGCAGTGCGGCGAGCGACTGGTCCACGGCAGCGAAGTTGCGGTGCAAAACCGTTTCGCCGCGCTTGCCATAGGTCTTGCGGATGGAACTCTTGATCTTCTCGATCGCCTCGTCGCGCGGCAGGATGCCGGAGATGGCGAAAAAGCAGGCTTGGGTAACGGTGTTGATGCGACCCGCCAGGCCGGCTTCCTTTGCCACCGCGAGCGCGTCCACCACGTACATCTTGAGTTTCTTCTCGAGTATCTGCTCCTGCGCCTCGCGCGGGAGCTTGTCCCATACCTTGTCCGGCCCGTAGGGGCTGTTCAGCAGGAAAGTCGCTCCCGGCCTGGCTAGCGCGAGCACGTCCAGTTTCCCCATGAACTCGAACTGGTGGCAGGCGATGAAATCGGCCTGGCGGATCAGATAGGTTGATGCTATCGGCTTCGGACCGAAGCGCAGGTGCGAGATGGTGACTGCGCCCGACTTCTTGCTGTCGTAGACGAAATAGCCCTGTGCGTTCAGCGGCGTATTCTCGCCGATGATTTTCACCGAATTCTTGGTCGCGCCCACGGTGCCGTCCGCGCCCAGGCCGTAGAACACGGCGCAGGTGACGTCATCGCCCTCGGTGTCGAAGCTCTCGTCCACGGCCAGCGACAGACGCGTGACGTCGTCGACGATGCCGACGGTAAAATGGCGCTTGGGCCGCGATTGCGCGAGTTCGTCCAGCGCCGCCTTGGCCATCGCCGGCGTGTATTCCTTGGAAGACAGGCCGTAGCGCCCGCCGATCACTTTCGGCGTCTCCAGATCCTGCGGCCACGCCTCCACCAGCGCGGTGACGATGTCCTGATACATGGGCTCGCCGATCGCGCCCGGTTCCTTGGTGCGGTCCAGGACTGCGATGGCGCGCACGCTCTTCGGCAGCGTGGCGATGAAGGCCTGCGTGTCGAACGGCCGGTACAGGCGCACCGTCAACAGGCCCACTTTCTCGCCGCGCGCGACCAGAGCGCGGACCGCTTCGCCTGAGGCGCCGACGCCCGAGCCCATCTGTACCAGCACGCGTTCGGCATCGGCGGCGCCCTGGTAGTCGAACAGCTTGTAGCTGCGATGGGTAAGCTTGGCGAACCGGTCCATGCTTTCCTGCACGATGCCCGGCACGGCCGCATAAAACGGATTGCAGGCTTCGCGCGCCTGGAAGAACACGTCCGGATTCTGCGCCGAGCCGCGCAGCACGGGCTTGTCCGGGTTGAGGGCGCGCGCGCGATGCGCCGCTACCAGGTCGTCGTCGATCAATGAGCGCACTTCCTCTTCGAGCAGCAACTCCAGCCGGTTGACTTCGTGGCTGGTGCGAAAGCCGTCGAAAAAATGCATGAACGGGACGCGCGAGCGCAGCGTCGCCATCTGGGCGATCATCGCCATGTCCTGCGCTTCCTGCACGCTGGCGGAGGCGAGCATGCCCCAGCCGGTCATGCGCGCGGCCATCACATCGCTATGGTCGCCGAAGATGGACAGCGCGTGCGTGGCTATGGTGCGCGCCGCGATATGGAACACCGCGGGCGTAAGTTCGCCGGCGATCTTGAACATATTCGGTATCATCAGCAGCAGGCCCTGCGACGCGGTGAACGTCGTCGTCAGCGCGCCCGCCTGCAGCGAGCCGTGCACCGCGCCCGCGGCGCCGGCCTCGCTCTGCATTTCGATCACCTCGGGCACCGCACCCCAGATGTTCTTCTGTCCGGCCGCCGACCAGGCGTCGGCGAACTCGCCCATTCCGGAGGACGGCGTGATCGGATAAATCGCGATCACCTCGTTGGTGAGGTGGGCGATGCGTGCAGCAGCCTCATTGCCTTCGAGGACGGCCAAGCGTTTGCTCATGATTTCCTTTCAGTCCTGTTCCCGACCGCGTTGCCTCGGTCTTGCTACAGCTTCGCGGCGGACAATGGTGTACATAGAACAGCCTTGTGGCCCCGTTCAAAGGGTTGCTCGGGCGAAGGAGAGTCGCTTTGCGGATGACCCGCGCGATGGCGCTGGCCGAACGCAGCAATCCGGCGCGATCAGGCTGCGGTCGCAACAGCCAGGAACGCCGTTGTCGTGAGTCAAAA
>JAJZUK010000135.1 GCA_021847125.1 Pseudomonadota bacterium
CCAATTGAGCCTGAAAGTCGAGCGCATCCTCGGCGGCAAGCGCGTGCATGGCATGCACCGCTACGACGGCGAGCCGATCGCGCCTGATGACATCGCCTCTCGCGCCGAAGCGCTCGCCAAGGGAGAGAAAACGACATGAGCAGCACGATCGTAGACTCGGCGGCCGACTTCGACGTGCGCACTTATCTGCGCATGGAAATGATGCCGCACTTCCTCTGCCCCGGCTGCGGCCACGGCATCGCGCTGAGGGCGCTGCTGTGGGCGTTCCACGAGCTGGCCATAGACAAGGACAAGCTCGCGGTGGTGTCGGGCATAGGCTGCGCCGGGCGCCTGTCGGCCTACATCGACGCCAATACCTTCCACGTCACCCACGGCCGGCCGCTCGCCTACGCCACCGGGCTCGCACTGGCGCGTCCCGACCTGTGGTCGTGATCACCGGCGACGGCGACTGCCTCGCCATCGGCGGCAACCACCTGATCCATGCCTGCCGGCGCAACCTGAAGCTCACCTGCCTGATGCTCAACAACGAGGTCTACGGCATGACCGGCGGCCAGGTATCGCCCACGACCTCGGAAACGCGCCTGACGACGCCGCCGCCGCTGGGCAATTCGGAACCGAATTTCGATGCCTGCGCGCTTGCGGCCGCCGCGGGCGCGAGCTTCGTCGGCCGCGAAGTAACGCACCACATGCCCAAGCTGAAGGAGCTGATCAAGGCGGGCCTCGCCCATCCGGGCTTCGCCTTCGTCGAGGTGCTGTCCGATTGCACCGAGATCTACGGGCGCAAGAACGATCTCGGCTCCTCGGCCGAGATGGTGCTGCGCCAGAAAAGCGAACTGCGCCCCAGCGCCTATCGCGACAGCGTGGACACGCCGTTTCGCGCGAACGTCCTGCCCACCGGCGTGCTCAGCAGGAGCGAGCGGCCCGAGTACGGCAGCGCCTATCGCCAGGCCGCTGCCGCGCAGCGCGCCGGCACCGCGGCGAAGTCCGGGGCGGCATCGGGCAAAGGAAAGCGCTGATGGGTGCCTATGGCCGTGGCACGGCGGACGAAGAATCCGATCTCGATCTGATGGTGATCGAACAGGATTTGCCGGACAAGGCCGCCGAGTACCTGCGCCTGCGCGAAGCGCTCGGGCGGGTTGCGCCAGGCGCGGGGGTGGATCTGCTCGTCTATCCTCTGTCGGAGTTTGAGCGGCGCAGCCAAGTACCCGGTACGATTTTTTTCGAGGCACGGATCGACGGCAAAGTCCTCCATGACGCCATACACTGAAAAAGCGCAACGATTATTGAGCCTCGTTAGGCGCGCCCCGGATCGAGCATGCTCTGGCGCGATTCCCCGGCCGCGCCCTGAGGTAGCGGCGCACGCACATGCCGCCCCACAGCGGCGCTATAATGCTACCCATGGCGACCATAGACGCATCCCGAATCACGCGCGCGGCGCTGCGCGATCTGCGCGCCGGCAGAGCGGTGAAACTGACCCAAGAGGGTAGGGCCATCGCCGCACTGCGAGCGCTTCCCTTACGCCCGCGTTTTAGTCCCGCTGCGGAACTCGCCGCGATTCGCGAGGCGGACAAAGGCGACGACTGGGCGGACTTCCTCGCCTGGCCCGCGTGAAGCGGGGCGATCTCTACTACGTCAATCCGCCCGGCTTTCTGGGCAAGGTACGGCCAGCCGTTGTCGTCCAGGCCAACGTGTTCAATCACAACCCGCCCGCGGTCACGCTTTGCTTGCTGACTTCGACCTTGGTGGATTCACGGCTTCGGGTGACCCTGCAGCCGTCCAAGGCGAACGGCCTGGACAAACCCTCCCAGATCATGATCGACAAGGTAATGACCTTGCCGCTCGACAAGCTGTCGAACCGGATCGGCGCGGTGAGCGCCGGCGAATTGGATCAGATCAGCGCTTCGCTGCGCGCGTGGATGGACTTGTAGCGGGTATCGGCGAATTTTCTTCGATTTTAAGGCCCGCAAGAGTTACACTTCGTCCCGGAGCACCGCATGACAACAACCCGAAAACAGATTCTCGCGCTGCTTGCGGAACACCGTCTGGAGCTGACCGCGCGCTTCGGCGTGAAGCGCTTGGGATTGTTCGGCTCGGCGGCGCGCGACGAATTGCGCGACGACAGCGATATCGATCTACTGGTGCAGTTCGAGGGAATGGCCACATTCGACGGGTACTTCGGACTGAAGGATCGGCTCGAGGCGCTGCTCGGCAGGCAAGTCGACCTGGTGACCGAGCAGGGCCTCAAACCCCGGGTCCGGCGCAACGTGCAAAAGGACCTGGTCGGTGTCGCGTGACTGGCTGCTCTACCTCGACGATCTGATCGAAAGCGCTGAGAAGATCCAGCGTTTCCTGAACAACCGCTCGTTCGATGCGTTCGTCTCGGACGAATTGCTGTTCGACGCGGTTCTTTTCAATCTTGAAGTAATTGGCGAGGCGGTCAAGAAACTCCCGGTCGAAGCGAAATCCGCCGCGCCGGAGGCGGACTGGACCGGACCCGCACGGATGCGCGACCTGATTGCGCATCACTACTTTTCAGTCGAACCCCAGATCGTATGGGAAGCGGCGACGCGCCACGTGCCCGGAATCCTTGAGCACGCCAGACTGCTGCGGGAGCGATTTGATACGCAAGGCGGGAGCTGAGCGATGCCACGCGCCACCGGACGGCGGCTAAAGAGTGTAATCTAAAGGGGCCAGGCTCAATGTAAAGGCAATGTAAAGGGGCCGGGCTCAATTTGATTTTCAAAGCTCCAGTTCCCCTTGGCCCGCTCCCGGCCCTGTCGCCTTGAGCGCGCGCGGACGCCCACGCGGCCGCGCCTGCCGTCGCTCCCCCATCATGCGTGCGATCTTGCTGTAAAAACGGCTGTTGCCCAGCGGCTGGTTTTGATTCAGCGCCAGCCGGATATCGTCGACAGCGGCCCGATCCAACTGGGTGCGAAACAGCGCGCGATAGGCCTGCTGCCTTGCCGCCGCGCTGCGCCCCTGCGCGAGGTACAGTGCGTGAGGCGAGACCAGCGCATCGGCTTGCCCCAGCCCGTTGGCCCGATAACTGGTCCAGCGGTAGTGCGCGGGGTCCTCGACCATGGCCGCGCGAACCGGATTGAGCTCGATGTAGCGCATGCACTCGAGCAGGTAAGTCTCCGCCTGGATCAGCGAGGATTTGTAGCGGCTGTCCCACAACGTGCCGGTGCGCCGGTACGTCGTGTTGATGTACTGCACATAGCGCCGCCCGAGTGAAATGAGCAAAAGCGGAACCGACTCGGCTTTCCTAGGCGTGAGCAGCAGATGCACATGGTTGGTCATAAGCGCATAGGCGTGCAACGCGGCATCGGCCTGTCTCAGAGCCTCGCCCAGCCAGTGCAGGTACGCGTAGTAATCTTCCTCGGCGAAAAAGCAAGGCTCACGGTTGTGGCCGCGCTGCACGATGTGCAGTGGCACGTCGTCAAGATGGGTGCGCGGGCGCCGGGGCATCGTGGAAGCTTATCAGAAAAACGAGCCTGGCCCCTTTAGCCGGGCGCGATCGGGGCGGGCAAGCTGCGCCTGCCGCTGGACCGCAGCTTCCCGCTCGCCGAGGCGGCCGCCGCGCTCGCCTACATGCGCGCCAACGCGCATTTCGGCAAGATCGTCCTGACCGCCTGACCGAACTTGGAACCGGTCAGGCGTCAGCTCTTGCGCGCGGTCTTGGCAAAGAACTCGGCCATCACCGGCTCTATGTTCTTACTGCCGCATTCGGGGCATTCGTGTTTGGCCTGGTGTTCGCTCAGGTGCTCGACCCGCTCGAATTCATGGCCGCAGTCCTTGCAGCGGTACTCGTAAGTCGGCATGTCGGTCCCCCGGATCCGGTAAGCGCCCGCATCCTCAGAACAGCGGGCGGTGCTCTTCGTCCCTGCGCGCGCTGAACGCCATGTGGCGCGCGCCTTTCATCAGGTCGATGAAGTCGCGCGTTTTCATGTGTACCAGCGTTTCGTGGTCTCCCGCCTCGAAATAGGTGTCGGGCTGCTCCATGAGGCTGTCGTCCCAGATGGTTTCGATGCCGTAGGCGTCGCCCACGGGCGGGACCGCCCCCGGTTCGCAGTCCTGGAACAGATATTTCAGCTTCGTCTCGGTGGCGAGGCGCAGCGCCGGACCGCTGCGCGCGCGCAATTCGCGCATTTCCAGGCGCCGCGATGCCGGCAGCACCGCCATGACGGCATGGCGGTCGTCTTCGAGCACGACCGCCTTGGCCACGCGCTCGGCTGGCACATCTGATGCTTTGGCGGTCTGCATGCTGCTGCCGCTGTGGGAATGCCGCACCAGATCGAATTGCACATCGTTTGCTTTGAGGTAGTCACTCAGTTTCATTGCGATTCCCATGATGATCTCCTGGTCGCGTTGGGTATTTTTCATTATAGACAAGCGCTGGCAGATGCAAGCCCGCGCTGGCCCCGGAAATGCGGCCAATGCGGACAACGCGGCGACGCGTCGAACCGTTTCGGCGCCGCGCGGTCTACTGATTTTCGCCCGCAGGGCACCTATTGGCCTGTAATCGAGCGATAATCCGCACCTGGTTTTCCTATCCCTTCCATCCGAAATCACAATATGAGCACTTTGGACTCCGAAAATCGCGGGAGAAAGCTCCCGGCGTCCGTCATCATTCTTCTGCTCGTCGTCGCCGGGCTCGCCGCCGCCGCGTACTACCTGGCGCCGCGCTTCGAACGCGAAGCGCCGCAAATCACGCTGCCGCAGGCCGACGCGCTGGGCCTCGCGCCGATGGAGCTCGTCGTCGCCGATCGCGGCGCCGGCCTGAAGTCGGTGAGCGCGACGCTCGCCATGGGGGGCACCGAGCTCACGCTCGCCTCCGAGCAGTATGCCCAGCCGCTCGCCGAGAAGAAGCTCACGCTCGCCTTGCCGGCCAAGCTCGCCGGCGTCAAGGAAGGGCCCGCCGTGCTGCGCGTGAGCGCGCGCGACGCCTCGCTGTGGAATTTTTTCAAGGGCAACGAGACGCTGGTGCAGAAAAATCTGACCATCGACCTCACCCCGCCGACGATCGAGCTCGTCGCCGACGACCGCTACGTCAACTTCGG
>JAJZUK010000001.1 GCA_021847125.1 Pseudomonadota bacterium
GTCTGGCCGATTTCGTCGCGCCGAAAAGTTCCGGGGTGAGGGACTACATCGGCGCGTTTGCCGTCACCAGCGGCATCGGCATCGAAGCGCGGGTGCGTGAATTCGAGGCCAGGCACGACGATTACAATGCGATCATGCTGAAATCCCTGGCCGACCGCCTGGCCGAGGCCTTCGCCGAGCACTTGCACCTGCGCGTGCGGCGCGAGTTCTGGGGCTATGCCGCGGACGAAACCCTGGACAACGAGGCCATGATCCGCGAAGAGTATCGCGGCATACGCCCGGCGCCCGGCTACCCGGCCTGCCCCGATCACACCGAGAAGGGCGATTTGTTCCGCCTGCTGGGGGCGCCGCAGATCGGCATCACGCTGACCGAAAGTTATGCCATGTGGCCGGCGGCGGCGGTGAGCGGTTTTTATTTCTCCCATCCGGAGTCGCAATACTTCGCGGTCGGCAAGATCGGCCGCGACCAGGCCGAGGATTATGCGCGGCGCAAGCGATCGGACCTGGCCGAGATGGAAAAATGGCTTGCGCCGGCGTTGAATTACGACAGGAATTGACCACAACCCGAGGAGCCCCGCATGAGCATTGTCCGCCACCAGAGCGCAAAAATTCTTTCCGGCGCCGTTGAAGCGAACGGCATGGTCTACGTCGCCGGCACCGTCGCCGACAAGCGCCCGGCCCCGGTCAAGGAGCAGACCGAAGAGATCCTCGGCAAGATCGACGCGCTGCTGGCGCAGGCGGGCAGCCACAAGTCCAAGATCGTCTCGGCGCAAATCTGGCTCGCCGACATCCGCAGCCGCGAAGCGATGAACCAGGCCTGGCTGGCCTGGGTCGACGCGGACAATCTCCCGGCGCGGGCCTGCGTCGAGGCCAAGCTTGCGGCCGCCGACATCCTGGTCGAAATCGCGGTGATCGCGGCGAAGTAGGACCGCGCTTAAAATCCGCGCTGCGCCGGGGCAGCCGGTGATCTATCCGGTCCGGACGCGCCGCGAGCCCGGCACTCGCGGCGGTCGCGCTTACTTGCGCCAGAATCCGGGCGTGAACACCACCAGCAGGGTGAACAGCTCCAGCCGTCCGAGCAGCATGGCGAAGGTGAGGATCCAGGTCTGGAAATCGTTCAGCGATGCATAAGTCGTTGCCGGGCCTACCTGGTTCAAGCCCGGGCCGGTGTTGTTGATACAGGCGATCACCGCCGAGAACGCGGTGATGATGTCCAGGCCCGACGCGGCGAGCAGCATGGTCATGCCAACGAACGAGCTGACGTAGACCAGGACGAAGGCGAGCACCGCGAAAATGATGTTGTTCTCGACCGGCGCGCCGCCGAGCTTCACCGGCACCACCGCACGCGGATGGATGATGCGCGTCATTTCGCGCACCGCCTGGCGCGCCATCAATTCGGCGCGGATCATCTTGATGCCGCCTCCGGTCGATCCGGAGCAGGTGCAAAAGCCGCACAGAAACAGCATCCACACCGGCGCGAATATCGGCCAAAGATTGTAATCGGTGTTGGAAAAACCCGTGGTGGTGGCGATGGCGACGACGTTGAAGGCGGAGAATCGCAACGCCGTCCAAAAGCTCGGATAGGTCTGGTTGGCGAGCAGGAAATAGGCGATGCCGAACACGCTGCCTATGACCACCAGCAGATACAGCCCGGCCTCGGGGTCGCGCAGGTAGGGGGCGAAGCTCCAGCGCCGCCAGGCGAGAAAATGGGTGCCGAAGTTGATGCCCGCCAGCAGCATGAAATAAATGGCCACCGCTTCGACCGCCGGCGAGTTCCAATAGGCGAAGCTCGCATCGTGCGAGGAGAAGCCGCCCAGACCCATGGTGGAGAACGCATGCATCATGGCGTCGAGCCAGTTCATGCCGGCGATCCGAAAGCACAGGACGCAGGCGACGGTAATACCCAGATACACCAGCCAAAGCCCTTTCGCCGTCTCGGCGATGCGCGGCGTCAGTTTGGTGTCTTTCATCGGGCCGGGCGTCTCGGCCTTGTAGATCTGGCTGCCGCCCACGCCCAGCATCGGCAGGATGGCGACGGCTAGCACGATCACGCCCATGCCGCCGATCCAGACGAGAAAGGTGCGCCAGATATTGATCGAGGGCGGCAACGCGTCCAGGCCGGAGAGCACCGTCGCCCCGGTGGTGGTGAACCCGGAGACGGTCTCGAAGTAGGCGTCGGTGAAGGACAGTTCCGGCAGAAAAAACAGCAGCGGCAGGGTGGCGAAGGCCGGCAGCACGGTCCACACCAGGGCCACCAGCAGGAAGCCGTCGCGCGGCTGCAGCTCGCGCCGCTTGTTGCGCGTCATCGCCCACAGCAGCACGCCCGCGAACGCGGTCAGGAGTATGGCTTCGTCGTAGGCGGTTTGCGCGGCGTCGCCGAGGAAGAACGACCAGGCCAGGGGAAACAGCAGGCACAGAGCGAACATCATGATGACCACGCTCAGCACGTGGAGAACGGCAAGAATTCGAACCATATGAGGTGTCTTGCCTTAGCTCAGAGAAAGCCCGCGCTGACCTGGAACAGCTTTTCCACCTTGGGCACCATTTTCTTGTTGGTGACGAACACGATCGCGTGGTCGCCGGCCTGGATCACGGTGTCGTGATGCGCCATCAGCACTTCTGCGTCGCGCACCAGAGCGGCGATGGTCGTGCCCTTGGGCAATTCAACCTGGTCGATCTGCCGCCCGACCACGCGGCAGGATGCGGCATCCCCGTGCACCACCGCTTCCAGCGCCTCGGCGGCACCGCGCCGCAGCGAGTGGACCTCGCTGATGTCGCCGCGGCGCACATGCGCCAGCAGCGAACCTATGGTCGCCTGGGCCGGGGAAATGGCGATGTCGATCTGTCCGGATTGCAGCAGGTCGACGTACGAGCGCCGGTTGATCAGGGCCACCACCCTGCGCGCCCCCATGCGCTTGGCGAGCAGACAGCTCATGATGTTGTTCTCGTCGTCGTTGGTGACGGCGACGAACAGGTCCATTTCCTCGACGTTCTCGGCTTCGAGCAGCGATTCATCGGTTACATCGCCCTGCAGCACCAGCGACTTGTCGAGCCGCGTGGACAGCTCCTCGCAGCGGCGCTTGCTGTGCTCGACGATCTTGACCGTATAGTCGCGCTCCAGGGCGCGCGCCAGCCGCAGGCCGATGTTGCCGCCGCCGGCGATCATGATGCGGTGCGCGGGTTTGTCCATGCGCCGCAGTTCCTGCATCACCTTGCGTATGTTCTGGCTCGCGGCAAGGCAGAACACTTCGTCGCCAGCCTCGACCACCGTCGTGCCTTCGGGAACGATAGGCCGGTCGCCGCGGAATATCGCGGCGACGCGCACGTCCACGTTGGGGATGTGCTTGCGGATATCCTGCAACTGGTGGCCCACCAGCGGTCCGCCTTCGAATGCGCGCACCGCCACCAGGCTCACGCGGCCGTCGGCGAATTCGAGCACCTGCAGCGCCTCGGGAAACTGCACCAGCTTGACCAGGTAATCGGTGATCAGCTGCTCCGGGCAGATGGCATAGTCCACGGCGAAGCAATCGGGCGCGAACAATTGCTCGTTGGCCAGATACTGCGGCGCGCGGATGCGCGCGATGCGGGTGGGCACGTTGTACTGATGTGCCGCGATCTTGCACGCGACCAGGTTGATCTCGTCGCTGTAGGTCACCGCGATCAGCATGTCGGCGTCTTCGATGCCGGCGCTGATCAGGACCGACGGATGGGCCGCGCTGCCGGTGACGGTGCGCAGATCCAGCCGATCCTGCAACAGGCGCAGGCGCGGCCCGTCGATGTCCACCACAGTGATGTCGTTGGCTTCGGATACCAGGCTTTCGGCCACGCTGGTGCCGACCTGGCCCGCACCGAGGATAATGATTTTCAACGTTGCACCTTTGAGTCCTGTCGGTGGCGGCCCTGTCTTCGCCGCGCCGGACCGGAAGATTGAGGGCGGATGGGCCGCATTTTATGCCTTTTTGCCGCGGCGCAAAGCCGAAGCTTGGAGCGCATTGGAACATGAAGGGATGGCACTACGCATGCTCGCCCGAGTCCGGAGCCGCTGCGGCGATTCCGCAATGGCCTAGGATTCCTCCTTCTTGCCGGTGGTGATTCCCAGCGCCTTGAGCTTGCGGTACAGATGGGTGCGCTCCACGCCGCTTTTCTCGGCCACGCGCGCGATCGATCCCCCTTCGCGCGCCAGCAGTTGTTCGAAATAGGCGCGCTCGAACGCCTCGCGCGCTTCGCGCAGCGGCAATGCCAGCGGCAGCGCGATCTGGGTGTCGGCAACGGGATGAAACTGGGCCGCCACCCGCTCCACGTCGGCGGCGCCGATTTCCTCCTCCAGCGCGGTGAGCGCCAGGTTTTTCACCGCGCCCTCCAGGTCCTGCAAATTGCGCGGCCAATGAAACTGGCGCAGGGCATTGAGCGCGGCAGTGGAAAAATGCCGCGGCGGGCAATTCCGCGCCTCCACCAACTGCGCCAGCAGGATGCTCGCGATGTCGGGAATGTCTTCGGCATGCTCGCGCAGCGCCGGCAGCACCAGAGACAGCTCCGACAGGTGCGCGAGCAGGCCGGCGTCGAAACCGAGCTCGGCGATCAGCCGCGCCGGCTCTTCAGTCGTGAACGCGACGACACGGGCCCGGGCTTTTTCCTGCCTGCCCAGGATGAGCGCCAGATTTCTTTGCTGTATCCGGCTGAGCGCCGCGAGCTCCTCGACAAACAGCAGGCCGTTCGCCGCCTGCGCCAGCAAGTCCTGCGGCGCATCGGCCAGCGCCGCGCCTGCCGTGACCCAGGGCGTATTGGGCTGGTGCAGGTAGCGCGCAAACAGTTCCGGCATGACGCCGGGCTCGCCGCGCAGCAGCACCGGCATCGACATGGCGGCGATTTGCGTCAGGCGCTTGCGCAGATCGGCGAGCACCGCCGAGCGGCCCAGGCTCGCCAGCGTGAGCCCCGCCTGCGGCTGGCTGCCGGCATTCCTCAGCGCGCGCTTCACGGTGGCCAGCAGTTTCTGCAGCGCAATCGGCTTTTCCAGAAAGTCGATGGCCCCGATGCGCGTCGCCTCCACCGCGGTTTCGATGGTGCCGTGTCCCGACATCATGACTACCGGCATGGTGAGCTGGCCGTTCGCCGCCCATTCCTTGAGCAGGGTGATGCCGTCGGTATCCGGCATCCAGATGTCGAGCAGCACCAGATCGGGGCGCTCTGCGCTGCGCAGGGCGCGCGCGCGCGTCGCGTTTTCCGCCAGCTGCACCGTGTGGCCTTCGTCGGCGAGAATCTCCGACAGCAGCTCGCGGATGCCGATTTCGTCGTCGACGACCAGGATCTGCGGCATCAGCTTGCCTGCGCCGAATGGGATTGCAGCGGCAGCAGGATGCTGACGCAGGCGCCTTGCGGCGGCAGGTTTTCCACCTTGATCGCTCCGTTGTGCTCGTCGATGATTTTTTTCACAATCGCCAATCCCAGCCCGGTTCCCCTGGGCTTGGTGGTCACGTAGGGCTCGAACACGCGCGCCATGATGGCTTCGGGAAAGCCGCAGCCGTTGTCGCGGATTCTAAGGCAGGCCTGGCTGCCGGCGCGCTCGGTTTCGACCTCGATCTGAGGACCGGCGCGGCCGGTGAGGGCGTCCTCGGCGTTGCGCAGCAGATTGTGTATCACCTGGCGCAGTTGCGTCGGATCGCCGATCACCGGCGGCAGTCCGGCCTGCAGGGCGGGCCGTACCAGCGCACCGGCATGCTCGTACAGGCCGAGCACTTCGCGCACCAGCGCGTTCAGGTCCAGCGGCTGCAGACTTGGCGCCGGTGTGCGCGCGTATTCGCCGAAATCGTCCACCATGCCTTTCATCGCCGCGACCTGATTGATAATGGTTTCCGTGGCGCGGTCGAGCGCGGCCGCATCCTCCGGCGCGAGCTTGTTCGCAAGCTTGGCCTGCAGCCGTTCGGCCGAGAGCTGGATCGGTGTGAGCGGGTTCTTGATCTCGTGCGCCAGGCGCCGCGCCACTTCGCCCCAGGCGGCGGCGCGTTGCGCCTGGACCAGATTGGTGACGTCGTCGAACACGACGACGTAGCCGCCGCCGCTCGCGCGCGGCAGAACCGAGCCGCGCACCAGCAGCATGCGCTCGGCGAGTTCCAGCTGTTGCTGCCAGGTGTCGCTGCCGTGCCGTCTGAAGCCCTCGACGATGGCTTGCGCCAGCGGCTGCAGCCGCGGCCAGTCGGCCAGGGTCTGGCCCTTCAACCCCTCAAACGCTTCCTGCAGGATCGCGCCGGCGCCGTGATTCACCGTGCCCAGGCGCAACTGCTCGTCCAATACCAGCACGCCCGCCGACAGATTCGCGAGGATGTTCTCCAGATACGCCTTCGCCGTTTCGAGTTCGGCGCGGTGCGATTCGGCCACGCCGCGCGCGTCGTCCAGCTGCTCGGTCATGCTGTTGAACGATTGCGTAAGTATGCCCAGTTCATCGCTGCTGGTGACCTGCGCGCGCCGGCTGTAGTCGCCTCGCGCCACCGCCTGGGTGCCTGCGGCCAGCAGCGCCAAGGGCTCCGACAGGCGCGCCGAAAGCAGGAACGCCAGCGCGGTGGCGGAGAACAGCGTCAAGAGCAGCGTCAGCGTCAGCGTGAGGATGTAGATTTCCTTCAGCCCCTGGCGCGACAGCGACAGCTCCTTGTAATCGCGGTAGACCTCCTGCACCGCCTCCGCGTCGCGCGTCAGCGTGGGCGGCACCTGCTGCAGCAGTTGCAGCAGGCGCTCGTCCTCGGCGATGCTGAGCGCGGCCACCGGCACCAGCACGCGCAGGCTCAATCCCCTGTCGGGCGCGCCTTCGAGCGCGGAGTAACCGCGGTTTTGGCGCGCCTGGCGTTGAATCATGGTGTTGGGCATATCGGGCAGGAGTTTGCCTACGCCTTTGCTGGCGCTGGCGATGACGCTGCCGCCGGAGGACAGAAGCAGCGCCTCGTCGACGCCGGCCCGTTCGCGCAGCCGGTCGAGCAGCACCACCTGCTGCGCCGGGCTCTTGTCGGAAAGGTCCAGCGCCATGCGGCGCGCCTTGTCCTTGAGTTCGGTGAGCAGCAGATCGAGGGCGGTGCGGCCGAGGTTGAGACCGCCCTCGAGCGCGTTGTCGACGCGCACGTCGAACCAGGATTCGATGCTCTTCGCCATGAACTGCAGCGACACCACGTACACCAGGCCGCCCGGCACGATGACCATGGGCAGAAACATCAGCAGAAAGCGCAGCGTCAGACGCGAGCCGAAAACCTTGGTGCGCAGCTTGGCCGTGAGCAGCCACAACTGATAGCCGATCAAGGCTGCGAGCGCCGCGGCCAGTGCCGCGTTCAGTCCGAGCAGCAGCGCATAGTGGCGCGAAAACAGCGCGGTGTTTCCGCTCGCGGCCGCAAGCAGGAACAGCAGGATCGCGCCCAGCGCCACGCCGAATATCAGCATGTATTTC
Source organism: Pseudomonadota bacterium (assembly GCA_021847125.1). The sequence goes on from JAJZUK010000001.1 coordinate 7,424, forward strand.
ATTGCGGCGACTTCTCCGTCACCGGCGCCTTGACGCGGAATGGCCAGCGGCGCCATTCCGAGGAGAGATTCCATTCCCGGCTGGTGAGCGCGTTGACCTGGAACGGCTTGGGCAGCTGGGTCACGTCGAGGCGCATGCGCAACGCCGCCTGGTAGTCGGTGCCGGCGTCCACCTCGGCGCGCTCCAGCACCTGCCAGGAACGCACGCGCGACAGCAGGCGCAGCGCGTCGCGCAGATCGGAAAAGCTTTGATACAGCGCGCCGCTGGAAACGCGGTATTGGCGTGTCAGCGCGTGGTAGGACAGGCGCAGCATCAGCTGCCGGCTGGCGGGATGCTCGTCGAACCAGTACCAGCGTTTGCGCGTCAGTTCGAATTCGACCTCGAAGTACAGCGCGACCCCCTTGTTGATGGCATCCTCGAGCCGCGGGCTCAGTTCGATCGCGAAGTCGGCGTCCAGCGCGTAGCCGTCGTCGTTGCCCTCGAGCGTAATGTGGCTGATTTCGATTTTCTCGGCGTGCACCGGCGCAGTCCAGACTAGCGTGAGCGCGAGCAGCACGGTCGCAAGCAGCCGCAGGCTCATGTTCCGGAACTCATCACGCAACGAGGGGGCGCCCCCTCATGCTCCCCTGGACCGGGTGGCGTTTCGACTGTCCTGCGACGGTTTCCTAGGATTTTTCCAGCAGCGCATAGAAAAAACCGTCATGCCGCGCGTCGGGCAGCAGCTGTCCATCCTCGAGCCCGGCCAGCGGCGCCCGGCCAGCGTCCCTGGTGCGCGCGAGGAAGGAATCGATGGTTTTTGCGTTTTCCTGCGGGAACACCGAGCACGTCGCATACAACAATTTACCACCCGTGGCCAACAGTTGCCACAGCGCATCCAGCATCCGTCCCTGGGTGGCGGCCAGTTGCGCGATGTCGCTGTCGCGCCGCAGCCACTTGATGTCCGGATGGCGCTTGACCACGCCGGAGGCGGTGCACGGCGCGTCGAGCAGGATGCGCTCGAACATTGCGCCGTCGGACCAGGTCGCGGGCGAGGCGCAATCGCCGCAGATGACGCGCGCGGAAAAGCCGAGGCGCGCCAGGTTGTCGCGCACGCGCTGCAGGCGGGCCGGGTCGCTGTCCAGCGCGGTGAGCGCGCAATCGGCAAGCTCCAGGATGTGCCCCGTCTTGCCTCCGGGCGCGGCGCAGGCATCGAGCACCCGCATGCCGGGTGCTGCCTCCAGCAGCGGTGCCGCGAGCTGCGCCCCCGCGTCCTGCACCGATACCTCGCCCGCGGAGAAACCGGGCAGCGCTTCTATCGGCAGCGGTCGCTCGAGCATGACCGCCTGCGCCCCGACGCGCTCTGCCTTGATGCCGCGCTCGGCCAGTTTGGCCAGGTACTGCTCCGGTGTGAGGCGGCGCCGGTTGACGCGCAAGGTCATCGGCGGTCTCAGGTTGCCGGCGTTGAGCACCGATTCCCAGCGTTGCGGCCAGGCTGCGCGTACGTGGTCTATCCACCACTGCGGGTAGGAATAGTGCGCGGCGTCGGAGTCGCAGCGCGCAACGAGCGCGTCCGCCTGGCGCAGATAGTTGCGCAGCACGGCGTTGGCAAGGCCTTTGGCCGCAGGCTCCAGACGGAACGCGGCGCGCACCGCCTGATCCACCGTGGTATGGCTGGCGCGCGGACGCGCGCGCAACTGATACAGGGCAGCCAGCAGCAGGGCATGCAGGGCCGGCTTGACCGGCTTGTGCAGCAGCTCGGCGAGCAGGGCGTCGAGCAGGCCGAGGTTGCGCAGCGTGCCATAGGCCAGGTCCTGCACCGCCGCGGCCAGGCTGGGATCGGCCTGCAGGCCGGCGAGCGCGTCAGACAGGCTGCGGCCGGCGCGCACCTGCGCCACGGCGTCGCCGGCGGCATAAAGCGCGAGTTCTAGATTTGCTGATCTGGACAAGGGAATAAGCGGTGTGTCAGCTGCTATGGCCGCAACGCCGCGTCGGTGATAGGTGAGCCCCGCATCCTACACTGGGACGGAGCCGGAGAGAACCGGCTTGGCGATTCAGACCATCGCGCGCAAGCGAGCGATGCGCTCCTCGGTCGCGGGGTGGGTGCTGAACAGGTTCTGCAGGCCCGCGCCTGAGAGCGGGTTGATGATCATCATCTGCGCCGTCGCCGGATGCTCCTCCGCGGCAATCAGGGGCAGGCCCTTGGCGTAACGCTCCATCTTTTGCAGGGCGTCGGCGAGCGCGTTCGGGTCGCCGCAGATCTCGGCGCCGCCGCGGTCGGCCTCGAATTCGCGCGCGCGCGAGATCGCCATCTGGATCAGCATGGCCGCGACCGGCGCCAGGATCATCACGATCAGCCCGACGACCGGGTTCGCGCGTTCGCCATCGCCGCGCCCGCCGAACAGGAAGCCGAACTGGGCGATGGAGGAGATCGCCCCGGCCATGATCGCCGCGATGGTGGAAATCAGGATGTCGCGGTGTTTCACGTGCGTCAGTTCGTGCGCCATCACCCCGCGCAATTCGCGCGCCGTCAACAGCTGCAGGATGCCGCTGGTCGCGGCCACGGCGGCATGCTCGGGGTTGCGCCCGGTGGCGAACGCATTGGGCTGGGCCTCGTCGATCAGATACACGCGCGGCATCGGCAGCCCGGCGCGCTGCGCCAATTCCTGCACCACGGCGTAGAACTGCGGCGCGCTCGCCGCATCGACTTCCTGGGCGTTGTACATGCGCAGCACCATCTTGTCGGAGAACCAGTAGGCGAACAGGTTCATCGCGCCGCCCAGCAACAGCGCGAGCAGCATGCCGTTTGCGCCGCCGATCGCCGCGCCGACTACGCCGAACAGCGCCACGATGCCTGCCATCAGGATAGTGGTCTTGAGCCAGTTTCCGAACATCCCGGATTTCCTTGTAAAGGTTGACGTCGAAGCCGTTAGATGGTGGTTTTCGGAAAAAATTCAAGCCGCGCGCCCGCGGCGAGCGGGAAGCCGGCGAGGAACTGCGCCGCCGTAAGGCGTTTTCCGCCGGCGCGCTGCAGTTCCAGCACCTTCAGCGCTCCGCCGCCGCAGGCGACGACGATACCCCCGGGGCCGGCCTCCAGTATGGTTCCCGGTTCGCCCTCGGTCCGGGTGGCCTGGGCGCGCCAGATTTTCAGCGCGGTGTTGCCCGCCAGGGTGGAGGCGCCGGGCAGGGGATTGAACGCGCGCACCTTGCGCTCGATCGCCGTCGCGGATTCGCGCCAGTCGATGTCGGCTTCGGCCTTGGTAATCTTGCTCGCATAGCTCGCGCCCGCCTCGGGCTGGGGCCGGGTGCTGAGCTCGCCGCGTTCCAGCTGAACGAGCGCGCTCACGATCAGGCGCGCGCCCAGATCCGCCAGCTTGTCGTGCAGGCTGCCGGCGGTATCGTCCTCGGCAATGGGCAGTCCCTCGGCGGCGAGCACCGGTCCGGTGTCCAGGCCGCGGTCCATTTGCATGATGGAGATCCCGGTGTGCGTGTCGCCGGCGAGGAGGGCGCGCTGGATCGGTGCCGCGCCGCGCCAGCGCGGCAGCAGCGAAGCGTGGATATTGACCGCCCCGAGACGCGCGATGGACAGCACCGGTTCCGGCAGCAGCAGGCCGTAGGCGGCGACCACCATGAGATCTGCGCCGGTCGCGCGCAGGATTTCCTGCGTCTTCGCGTCCTTCAGACTGCCGGGTTGATACACCGCGAGGCCGCGCTCCTGCGCCAGCGCTTTGACCGCGCTGGGCACGAGCTTGAGCCCCCGGCCCGTAGGCCGGTCCGGCTGGGTCAGCACCAGGACGATCTCGTGCCCCGCGCCGTGCAATGCAGCCAGGGCGCGCGCGGCGAACTCGGGGGTGCCGGCAAAAATTAGGCGCATCCGCGGCGGCCGAAAGGCGTTCAGGCGCTCAGGCGCTGCTGCTTCAGCATTTTGGCGCGGATGCGGGTCTGTTTCAGCCGCGACAGATACTCGACAAACACCCGGCCCTTCAGGTGGTCCATTTCATGCTGGATGCAGACGGCGAGCAGGCCCTCCGCCTCCATGGTGAAACTCTCGCCGTCCAGCCCCAGGGCGCGCACGACGATATGTTCGGCACGCGCAATTTTCTCGTAAATCCCCGGCACCGACAGGCAGCCTTCTTCACAATCTGCCTCGCCCATGGCGGCAACGATCTCGGGGTTGATCAATACCAGCAGTTTGTCGCGGGTATCCGACGCGTCGATCACGATCACCTGCAAATGCACGTCTACCTGGGTGGCGGCCAGGCCCACGCCGGGCGCGGCATACATGGTCTCGGCCATGTCAGCGACCAGGCTGCGTATGCGCTCGTCGACCTCGGCCACCGGCGCGGCGATTTTGTGCAAGCGGGCATCGGGGTAGCGCAGGATATTCAGGCGGGACATAAAAACTTGCTAATTGAACGGATTAGGTGCTAAATTTAATGAAGTCTGTAAAAAGCGTGCTAGACTTTATACGATTCAGCCCTCAATTTGGATAGGTTCGAGGCTCCTATGCGCAAGTTTATCATAGTCGCAACGTTCGCCGCGGCGTTGGCGGCCACGCCCCTCATGGCCCAGCAGCGAGCGCAGGCCGGCCTGCAGGACAACGCGCCCGACCGCTATGTGGTGGTCCCGGGCGACACCCTGTGGGGCATCGCCGCGAAGTTTCTGAAGGATCCGTGGCGCTGGCCGGAGACCTGGAAACTGAACCAGGAACAGCTCAAGAACCCGCACTTGATCTACCCCGGCGATGTGATCGTGCTGGACCGTTCCAAGGAGCAGGCCGAACTCAGGATCGACATGGGCGACACGGTAAGACTGTCGCCGCGCATACGCGCAGAGGACACCAGCAAGGAGGCGGTTCCCAGCATTCCGCCCCGGGTCATCGAACCTTTCCTGTCGCGACCATTGGTAATTGAGCCGGACGGCCTGGACAATGCGCCGCGCATTATCGCCGCGCAGGCGGACCGCGTCTTTCTGGGTTCGGGTGACGTCGCCTATGTCAGCGGCATCAAGGACGCGAAGCTGGACAGCCTGTGGCAGATCTATCGTCCGGGAAAGCCGCTGGTCGACCCGCAGAGCCAGAAGACCCTGGGCTATGAAGCGGTGTTCCTCGGCGACAGCAGGGTCACCAAGACCGGCGACCCCGCGACCATACGGATATTTGCCGCCCAGCAGGAGATAGGCAAGGGCGATCGCCTGATCGCGGCGGGACCGCTGGTGCTCAATACCTATGCGCCGCATGCACCCAAGGCGCTGATCCAGGGCAATATCATCGCCACCCGCGGCGGACTGCGCGAGACGGGTCCGCAAAACGTGGTCACCCTCAACAAAGGCAGCAGCGACGGACTCGAGCCCGGCCATGTGCTGGTGTTGTCGCGTCTCGGGCGCACCGTGGAAGACAACACCCCGCAGAAGAACGCCGGAACGACCAGGAACGTTCCCTGGTACAACATGACCATGAGCGAAGTATTCAGCCGGACGTCGACCGACAAGGAGACGACCAAGCTGCCGGACGAGCGTTACGGCCTGGTGTACGTGTTCCGCACCTTTGACCGGGTTTCCTATGCCCTGGTGATGTCGGCCAGCCGGCCGGTGTTGCTCAACGACGTGGTGACCACCCCCTGAAGGGCTTCAAGCGGAACGGGAACGTGCCCGGCGCAAATCCGCTTTGATCGCGCGCCCGCAACACCATGCCGCACGACGCTGATCTGGCCGCCTGGATCAAGCTCAGTCTCGTACCGGGCCTGGGCGGGCAAAGTCTGAGAAAACTTCTCGCGGCTTTTGGCCTGCCGCAGCAGGTTCTGGCGGCTGGCCGCGGCGCGATCGCGCGTGTCGTTTCCGCCGAAATCGCGGCGCGCATCTTATCGGATCTTGACGCGCGCGCGGTCGATGCCGCCCTCGCATGGGCCGCCGCCGAAAGCCACGCCATTCTCACCCTTGCCGACAGCGACTATCCGCAGGCGCTGCTCCAAACCCCGGATCCTCCGGCGCTGCTGTATCTGAGCGGCCGGCGCGAGTTGCTCGCCCGTCCCGGCCTCGCCGTGGTCGGCAGCCGCAGCGCCACGCCTCAGGGAATCAGCAACGCGGAACAATTTGCGCGCGCCTTCAGCGCCGCCGGCCTCACCATCGTCAGCGGACTGGCGCTGGGCATAGACGCCGCGGCGCACCGCGGCGGTCTGGACGCGGCGGGCTCCACCATCGCGGTGCTCGGCACCGGCGCCGATTTGCTGTATCCGCCGCGCAACCGCGCGCTGGGCGAGCGCATCGCGCGCGAAGGACTGCTGGTCAGCGAATTCCCGCTGGGGACCCCGCCGCATGCCGCCAACTTTCCGCGGCGCAACCGCGTCATTTCCGGCCTTGCGCGCGGTTGTCTTGTGGTGGAGGCGGCGCTCGCGTCGGGCTCGCTCATCACCGCGCGCCTCGCCGCAGAGCAGGGACGCGAGGTGTTCGCGATACCGGGCTCCATTCATTCGCCGCATTCCAAGGGCTGCCACGCGCTGATCAAGCAAGGCGCAAAGCTGGTGGAAAGCGCGCAGGATGTTCTGCAGGAATTGGGCGTTGAAGGACTGAGCGCCGCGCCAGCCGGCGCCGGCCCGGCCGTGTCCGGCCTGCTCGCGCACCTGGGTCATGATATGTGTGACATAGACACGTTGTGCGCAAGAAGCGGCTTGACGGCGGACGTGGTATCCGCCATGCTGCTGCAACTCGAGCTCGACGGCAAGGTCGCGAGCCTGCCCGGCGGGCAATATCAGAGAGTCTCCTAAGAGGCCGCCACAAAGAATGTTCGACATACTCGTCTACCTGTTCGAAAACTACTACCAGTCCGACCTCTATCCCGACCAAGATGCACTGGCGCGCAAGCTCAGCGCCGCCGGCTTCGAACACGAAGACATCAGCGACGCGCTGGCCTGGCTGCAGGGGCTTAGCGCCACGGAGACCAGCACGCTTCCCGATTCGCTGGCGCAAAGCACCGCGTTTCGCGGCTACGCCGACGTGGAGTCGACCAAGCTGGGCGTCGAAGGGCGCGGATTTCTCGCTTTCCTGGAGGGCGCGAAAGTGCTCACGCCGCTGCTGCGCGAGATCATCATCGAACGCGCCATGGCCCTCGCCGAAGACCATGTCAGCATCGAGAAGCTGAAGGTGATCGTGCTGATGGTTCTGTGGAGCCAGCAGCATTCGATCGATTCGCTGATCCTCGAAGAGTTGCTCTCCGACCGCGCGCAATTGCTCATGCATTAAGGCGGCCGGCGACGATTAAGTCGCTGTTTCGCTGAACTTTGTCACGGCGCGTTGCCGTGTCTCCTTGCTTCGCGCTCCGGTTTGCACTTATCATGCTGCCGCTTGCTGCAGTGCGCAGACCGATATTGATTATGCTTGCGCGCGCAAGTCCGACCACACTATGACCAACCAACTCATCATTGCCGAGAAGCTTTTCTTTGCCGCCGACATTGCGCGCGGCCGGATTTGCGCGCGCGCGCACGCGCGCTGACAGAACTCCATGACCAAGAAACTCATCATTGCCGAGAAGCCCTCCGTCGCCAACGACATTGCGCGCGCCTTGGGCGGCTTCACCCGGCATGGCGATTATTTCGAGAGCGAGGAGTATGTGCTGTCCTCCGCCATCGGCCATTTGCTCGAACTCATCGCCCCGGAAGGCGTGGAGGTGAAACGCGGCAAATGGTCGTTCGCGAACCTGCCGGTGATTCCGCCGCACTTCGACCTGAAGCCGATCGAGCGTACCGAGGACCGGCTCAAGGTGCTGCTGAAGCTCTTAAAGCGCAAGGACGTCAGCGGCGTGATCAACGCCTGCGACGCGGGGCGCGAAGGCGAGCTGATTTTTCGCTACATCATGCAGCACGCCGGCAACAAGAAACCGATCCAGCGCCTGTGGCTGCAATCGATGACCCAGGGCTCGATCCGCGACGGCTTTGAAGGCCTGCGCTCCGACAAGTCCATGCTGCCGCTCGCCGATGCCGCCGTGTGCAGGTCCGAGTCCGACTGGTTGGTGGGCATCAACGGCACGCGCGCCATGACCGCGTTCAATTCCAAAGAGGGCGGCTTCTACAAGACCACCGTGGGCCGGGTGCAGACGCCGACGCTGGCGATCCTGGTCGAGCGCGAGGACCGCATCAAGAAATTCGTGTCGCGCGACTACTGGGAAGTGCATGCGAGCTTCGCCGCCGCCGCCGGCAGCTACAGCGGGCGCTGGTTCGACGAGAAATTCGCCAAGGCGGCCAAGGACGAGGACGCCGAAGCCAAGCCCGAACGCCTGTGGGATGCGGCGCGCGCCGAGGCCTTGCGCCGGAAATGCGAGGGCAAGCCCGGCATCGCCACCGAGGAAGCCAAGCCGACCAGCCAGATTTCGCCGCTGCTGTTCGATCTGACCAGCCTGCAGCGCGAAGCCAACGGCCGCTTCGGTTTCTCCGCCCGCACCACGCTGTCGCTGGCGCAGGCGCTGTACGAAAAGCACAAGGTGCTGACCTACCCGCGCACCGACGCGCGCGCGCTGCCCGAGGACTATCTGCCGACGGTCAAATCGACCATGGAAATGCTCGGCGGCAAGGCCCGCGGCAAGGACAAGAACGAGGGCGTCGCGGCTTATGCGCCGTTTGCGCGCCAGGTGCTGAAAGAAGGCTGGGTCAAGCCGAGCAAACGCATATTCGACAATACCAAGATCTCCGACCACTTCGCCATCATCCCCACGCTGCAGGCGCCGGGCCATCTGTCCGATGCCGAAGGCAAGCTCTACGACCTGGTGGTGAAGCGCTTTCTCGCGGTGTTTTTTCCCGCCGCGGAGTTTCTGGTCACCACGCGCATCACCCGCGTCGAGGGCGAGCCGTTCAGGAGCGAAGGCAAGGTGATGGTGAAGCCGGGCTGGCTCGCGATCTACGGCCGCGACGTCGAAAAAGACGACGCGCTGATGGTCGCGATTACGGAAGGTGAGAAAGTCAAGACCGCCGAGGTCGAGGTCAAGGCCAACCAGACCCGTCCGCCGGCGCGCTTCTCAGAGGCGACGCTGCTGTCCGCCATGGAGGGCGCGGGCAAGCTGGTCGAGGACGAAGAGCTGCGCGCGGCGATGAGCGCGAAGGGCCTGGGCACGCCGGCCACCCGCGCTTCCGTGATCGAGGGCCTGATTTTCGAGGACTACGTGCATCGCAACGGGCGCGAACTGGTGCCCACGCCTAAGGCGTTCTCGCTGATGTTCGCCCTACACCATTTCGGCATCACCGAACTCACTTCGCCCGAACTGACCGGCGAATGGGAGTTCAAGCTGAAACAGATGGAGCACGGCGAGCTCGGCCGCACCGAGTTCATGGAGCACATCGTCGGGGCCACGCAGGAGCTGGTGTCCGCGATCAAGAACGGCGACATTCCCGATACCGCGTTCCTCACGCTAACAGCGCCGTGCCCGAAATGCGGCGGCACGGTGATGGAGAACTATCGCAAGTTCCAGTGCCAGGCCTGCGATTTCAACATCTGGAAAGTCGTGTCCAGCCGCGAATTCGCGCCTGAGGAAATCGAGGAACTGATCTCCAATAAAAGCATCGGCCCGCTGCAGGGATTTCGCAGCCGCATGGGCAAGCCTTTTGCCGCGGTGGTGCGGCTGTCGCCCGAATTCAAGGCGGAATTCGATTTCGGTCAGTCGGGCAACGGCTCCGACGAAGTCCCGGATTTCTCCGGCCTGGAGCCGCTCGGCCCCTGCCCCAAGTGCGCGGCGCGGGTATTCGAGCAGCCTATGGCCTATGTGTGCGAGAAAAGCCTGGGCCCGGAGAAGAGCTGCGATTTCCGCTCCGGCCGCATCATCCTGCAGCGGCCGATAGAGCGCGAGCAGATGCAAAAGCTGCTCGCCACCGGCAAGACCGATTTGCTGCACCGTTTCATTTCCAAGAAAGGGCGGCCGTTCTCGGCCTTCCTGGTGCGCGGCGCCGACGGCAAGGTCGGCTTCGAGTTCGCGCCGCGCGTGGCCAAGCCGGGCAAGGCCGGGGCCGAACCCGAAGCGGACAAGACCGCCGATGTCGTCAAGCCCGCGGCCAAGACGGCCGCCAAGCCTGCGACCAAGACGGTTGCGAAGCCTGCGACCAAAACGGCTACCAAGACTGCGAAGAAGACTGCCACCAAGACCGCCGCGACGACGGTCAAGGCGCGCAAGCGCACGGCCAGCTAGTCCGCGCTGCGGCGGACGCGTCCCGCCGGCGTCAGGCGGGCTTGGGTCGGCGCATGCTGCCCGCCACGATCTTGTATTCGAACAGGCGGCACTCAAGCGCGCCGTTGAACAGCGGCGTGCGCTTGGATACCTGCAGCTTGATCAGCTTGGGCAGGCTCATGTCGGCGCTGAGTATGTAGCAGTTCCAGCCGGCGAATTTCTGCTTCAGCGCATCGCCGAATTTGGGATAGAACTCGGCCAGTTCCTGCTGCTCTCCCATGCGCTCGCCGTAGGGCGGGTTGGTGACCAGCACACCGGTCGCGGCCGGCGCGGAGATCTCCAGCGCATTGGCCTGTTTCAGCTGGACCGCCTCTTCCAGACCGGCCGCGCGCAGATTCGCCTGCGCCAGCTTGAGCGTGTCGCCGTAAAGGTCGCTGCCGTAGATCGGCAGTTGCGTCACCGGCTTGCGCCGCGCCTCGGCCTCGGTGCGCAACTCCTGCCACAGGCCCGTGTCGAAATGCTTCAACTTCTCGAAGCCGAAGCCGCGGGCGCTGCCCGGGGCGATGTCGAGCGCAATTTGCGCCGCCTCGACCAGAAACGTGCCGCCGCCGCACATGGGGTCGAGCAGCGCCGTTCCCGGCTGCCATCCGGTCAGCCGGAGTATGCCGGCGGCGAGGTTTTCCTTCAGCGGCGCCTCGCCCTGCGCCGCGCGCGCGCCGCGCTTGAACAAGGGCTCGCCCGAAGTGTCGAGGTAGAGGGTGAACTGGGTGGCGTCGAGGAAGGCATGGATGCGCACATCGGGGGCGCGCGTGTCGACGTTGGGACGGCTGCCGACGGCGCTCCTGAATCGATCGCACACCGCGTCCTTGATGCGCAGCGTGAGGAAATCCAGGCTTTTCAGCGGGCAGCGCTGCGCGGTCAGGTAGACGCGGATGCTGCGCGCCACGTCGAAGCGCCCGGGCCAGTCGAGATCAAGGCTGGCGCGGTAGATATCCTCTTCGCTGCGATAGGGCACGCTGAACAGGCGCAGCAGCACGCGCGTGGCGATGCGGCTTTCCAGGTTGGCGCGGTAGATGATGCGCGTGTCGCCTTCGAAGGCGACGCCGCCGGCTACGGTTTGCACGGCGCCGGCGCCGATTCCGGCAAGCTCGTTTGCGAGCGCGCTTTCCAGGCCGCGCGGGCAGGGGGCGAACAGCTTGGCGTTGGCTTGCGGGTTCATGGAAAACCGGGGACGGTCAATCGGAGGCGGTACGCAAAAGTAACATAAAACCGGGTGTGGCTAGGCACAACATCGGGGGAAGGGCTTTGAAGACTAGTTCGCCGCCTCCGCCGCCAGCGCCGCGGCGCTCTGCACCTTCGCGTACAGGCCGTTCAGCGCGGCGAGGAAGGCCGCGTGCACCTGCGCCGCAGGCACGCGCTGTTCGCCGAAAGCGAGCGCGCGCGTGGCGCAGGCGTCATGCGCCAGGCTGCAGGAAAAACCCAGATCGAATGCGGCGCGCGTGGTCGCGTCCACGCACATATGGGTCATCATGCCGGCGATGACCAGATGGTCCGCGCCCAGGCCGCGCAAATGCTCCAGGAGTTTCGTTCCGCGAAAGCTGTTGGGGAAATTCTTCTGGATCACCGTTTCCCCGGCGCGCGGTGCCACGTTGGCATGGATCGCCACACCCTCGGTGTCGGGCAGGAAGAAGCTCGCGCCCGGGCGGTTGGAAAGGTGCTGGATGTGCACCAGCGGCAGCCCCTTGCCGCGAAACGCATCGAGAAGCTTCGCCACTTGCAGGCTCGCCTCGGGGCTGCCTTCCAGTTCCATCTTGCCGCCGGGGAAATAGTCGTTCTGGATGTCGATGAGTATCAGGGCAGGTTTCATGGTCGAACTCCGTATCGTATGGTGGCCGGCGCGCTCATGCGCCGTGAATCCGGGCGGGGAAGCCGGCTACGCGCAGCGCGCGGATGATCTCCTCCACGTGCTCGCGGCCGCGGGTCTGCAGCACGAAATCGACTTCCGCGGTCTGCAGCGGCAGATTGGTGAAGGCGCGCTGATGGTGCACTTCCTCGATGTTGGCATTGACCTCGGCGAGGCAGGCGGTGACCGTGGCGAGCGCGCCGGGCAGGTCGCGCAGTTCCACCGTGAGCCGGGTGAGCCGGCCGGCGCGCACCATGCCGCGCTCGATGATCACCGACAGCTTCAGCGGGTCGATGTTGCCGCCCGAGAGCACCACACCGACCCGCTTGCCGCGGAAGCGTTCCGGCTGCGTGAGCAGGGCGGCCAGACCGGCCGCGCCCGCGCCCTCGACCACAGTCTTCTCTATTTCCAGCAGCAGCACGATCGCGTGTTCGATTTCGCCCTCGCCGACCAGCAGCACGCCGCGCGTGAGCTCGCGCACGATGGGGAGCGTAAGCTTGCCCGGCTCCCTGACGGCGATGCCCTCGGCGATGGTATTGGCGGCGCAATGGGCAGTCTCGCCGCGCAGCGCGCAATACATCGAGGGAAAATTCTCGGTCTCCACGCCGTAGAGCTCGATACCGGGTTTCGCCGCCTTCGCCGCGACCGCCATGCCGGCGATCAGGCCGCCCCCGCCGACGGGCACCAGCAGGATCTCCAGCCGCGGCTCCTGCGCGAGCATTTCCAGGGCGACCGTGCCCTGGCCGCTGATCACCTGCGCGTCGTCGTAAGGGTGGACCAGGCTCAGCCCGCGCTCGGCGGCGAGCGCGAGCCCGCGCGCCTTGGCCTCGTCGAAGCCCTCGCCGGCGAGGATCACTTCGGCGCCGAAGTCGCGGGTATGCTCCACTTTCACATAGGGCGTGTGGCGCGGCATGACGATCACGGCGCGGATACCCAGGCGCCGTGCGTGATAGGCCACGCCCTGCGCGTGGTTGCCGGCGGAAACCGCAAGCACGCCGGCGGCGCGTTCCCCGGGCGACAGCGACAGCAGCTTGACCAGCGCGCCGCGCTCCTTGAACGAGGCGGTGAACTGCAGGTTTTCGAATTTGAGATAGACCTCGGCGCCTGTGATCCCGGACAGCGTGCGCGAGTACAGGCAGGGCGTGTCGATCACCTGGTCCGCGATCAAGGCGGCCGCGGCGCGGATGGATGCGGCGCTTACCGTCATCGCTGCCATGAACCCTTGATGATGTTCTTGATGATCTGCAGCCGCCGGTGAAAAAAATGGTCCGCGCCGGGCACCACGATCACCGGCAGCTCCTGCGGCCGCGCCCAGTCGAGCACGTTGGCGAGCGGCACGGTCTCGTCGCGTTCACCGTGGATGATAATGCTGTTCGCGGGCACCGGCTCCGAAGTATAGCTGCGTCCGCCGCTGACGAAACCCGCCGCCACGCCCACCAGCGCCATGCGCTCGGGCTGAACGCGGCGCGCCACCAGGGTCTGCACATAGGCGCCAAAGGAGAACCCCGCCAGCACCGGTGCGCCCGCGTGAAAGCGTGCGCGCGCGTAGTCCAGGATCGCCAGCAGGTCCTCGGTTTCGCCGCGCCCTTCGTCGTGTTCGCCCGCGCTCGCGCCCACGCCGCGGAAGTTCGGCCGCAGCGCGACGTAGCCGAGCTCGACGAAAGTCTTGGCCAGGGTCTGCGCCACCTTGTTGTCCAGGCTGCCGCCGAACAGCGGGTGCGGGTGCGCGACCAGCGCCACGCCTCTATGCTCGCCGCCGGCGGGCAGGTCGATTACGCACTCGATCTTGCCCGCCGCGCCGTCGAGCAGCAGGTGTTCCTTGGGCGCGCGCGTCATAGCTTCAGGCGTTCGACCACGCGCCCGTGCCGCAGGTGTTCCTCGACGATCTCGTCGATGTCGTGCTCGTCGACATAGGTGTACCAGGTCTCCTCGGGATACACCACGATGCAGGGGCCTTCCTCGCAGCGATCAAGGCAACCCGCCTGGTTGATGCGCACCCCGCCTTTGCCGTCGATGTCGAGCGCCTTGACGCGCTGCTTGGCATAGTCGCGCAGCTTGCTCGCGTCCTTGTCGTTGCAGCAGGGCCGGCCGCCCTCGCGCTGGTTGCAGCAGAAGAAGACGTGATGGGTGTAATAGCTCATGCAAGACTCGATCGAAGGGTGGTGTCGGAGCGGTGCGCGCGCTCCGACCGGCGAAGAATTATAGCTCGCCGGGCTGGTCCGGGCCTTGCGCGGCCGGACGCGGCGCGATCAGCATGAGATAAAACAGCGCGGCGAACGGCCAGGCGAGCGACACCAGGTGCGTCACCCCGTTGAAGTTCAGAAAATAGCCCTGCGGCCATTGCGCCAGCGCGTTGGCGAAATAGGGGTTCTCCGGGGCGAGGTTCACCAGCACGGTTGCGGCCATCAGCAGCAGGCCGGAGAGCGCGCGGCGCGCGGCGCGCGGCAGCGCCAACGCCAGCATCAACACCAGCGCGCCGCCGATGAGCCCCAGCAGAGCGCCTGGCGTAACCCAGGCGAACACGTTCTGCGCCTTGAGCAATTCGCCCACCGCGACCGTCTTCAGCGCGAGCGCCGCCGCGAGCAGTCCGAGCAGCAGCTTGCGCAGCGGCCGCGCATCCTGCATCAGGCAGGATGCGAACAGACCGATCGCGACCAGGTTGCAGGCGGTGACCACGGCTTCCCCCTGGATGAACACCGCGACCGGATGCAGCACGGCGGGCGCGGGCTCGAGCAGAGCGCGCAGATCGCCATTGCCGAACAGCAGGGTCTCCGGGTTGAGTTGGGTGAACAGCCACAGCGCCAGCAACACCAGGCCGAGGTCGTGCTGGTGGCCCGGGAGTATCCAGCGATGGCGTAGCGCGTGCAGCTTGCCGCTGCCCAGCAGATCGACGCCGAAACCGAGCGCCAGGCCGGCACCGGCAAAGGCGCCCAGGCCGTTGCTTGCGAGATCGAGATTGGACGGGATGCGGCTGGGCAGGTAAGTCTGCAGCGTTTCCAGGGCGAAGCTCAGCAAGCAGCCTCCGAGCCCGGCCACGGCGAGGGCGCTCGCGCCGCGCACGCGCGGGTGCAGCGCCAGCAGCGCGAAAAAGCCCAGTGGCAGATAGGCGGCGAAATTGGTCAGCAGGTCGAACGCCGTAATGTAGCGCGGCAATCCGCCGGTGAGATAGGCGAGCGCACCGGCGCCCTGATCGCGCCAACCCAGGAACGGGTGCAGGCTGGCGTAGACGACCAGCAGCCCGTAGGCGAGCAGCAGGTAGCGCGCCAAAGGTGAAGGTCGGGGATCGTCGACGGTCATGGTGACCGCCATCTTACAACTTGGCGAGTTCCGCCCGGTACAGCGCCAGCATCGCCGGGCCGAAGCAGGCGAACACGATTTGCTGGATCCCGGGCTCGGCTGCGGCGATCCGGGCGCATTCGCGCAGCGCGATGCACGTCGCCTGCGGCGGGGGATAGCCGTAGACGCCGCAGCTGATTGCGGGAAACGCAATACGGCCCGCCCCGTGTGCCAGCGCCAGCGCCAGGCTCTCGCGATAGCAGGAGGCGAGCAGCTCCGGCTCGCCCCGCGAGCCGCCCTGCCATACCGGACCTACGGTGTGGATCACAAACCTGGCCGGCAGGCGGTAGCCGCGCGTGAGCTTGGCCTGACCGGTGGCGCAGCCGTGCAGCGTGCGGCATTCGGCGAGCAGTTCGGGACCGGCGGCGCGGTGGATCGCGCCGTCCACGCCGCCGCCGCCGAGGAGCGAGTTGTTGGCGGCGTTGACGATGGCATCCACCTGCAGCGTGGTGATGTCGGCTTCGACGGCGATAAGCTTGTCGTGCATGAGCGGATTCTACCGTACCCGGAAAAGGCAGGCCTGCGCAGCCGCGGCGCGGCTTGTTGGATGGCGCGAGCCGGTGCAGAATCGAAAGGTCTGCCGCATTTCGCGGCCAGCGCCCGGATCGAGACCGCGATGACTGCAATCCCGCAGCGCTATGCGCACCAGGACATCCTGCGCTTCTGGTTCGAAGAAATCCCGCCTTCGCAGTGGTGGGCGAAGGACGATGCGTTCGACCAGGCGATGCGCGCGAGATTCGCGGAAGTCCACGCGCAGGCGACGCGCTGCGAACTGTTCGAATGGAGAACGGAGGCGCGGGGCCGGCTGGCGGAAGTCATCGTCCTCGACCAGTTCTCGCGCAACCTGTTCCGCGGCTCGCCCCTGGCCTTCGCCAGCGATCCGCTGGCCTTGGCCCTGGCGCAGGAGGCCATCGCCGCCGGAGCGGATGCGGCGCTGAGCCCGATAGAGCGCAGTTTTCTTTATCTGCCTTTCATGCACAGCGAGTCTCTCGCCATTCATGCGATCGCGATCGAGCTGTACCGCAAGAACGGCATCGCGGGCAATCTGGATTTCGAGATCAAGCACAAGAACATCATCGAGCGCTTCGGCCGCTATCCGCATCGAAACGCCATCCTGGGCAGGCCGTCCACGGACGAAGAAATCGAATTCCTGAAGCAGCCGGGATCCGGTTTCTGAGCGTTTGGAAAAAATAGTAGAGTCTACGCCCGCTGCCTCAGCCCTTGCCCGGAGAGCCGCGCCAGTTCTTGATCTCCGGCCACATGGTTGTCTGGAGGTCGCCCGGGATGCCCGCAGTGGCCCGGCGTTCGCTATACTCGGCATAGAATGCAGGCTGCGGGGAATCTTCCAAGAGAAAATATATGATCGAAGACAGAATCGAGGTCAACATCGCCGGGGGGCTCGACATCGCGCTGCCGCCCATGGCCGGCGTAAGGCAGAAGTTCACCACCACCCGGATCGACGACATCGATGCCGCCGTGGCGCGCGAGTTCGAGCGGCCGGAAATACGCGCGAGCATCAAGCGCGGCGCGCGTATCGCCGTCGGCTGCGGCAGCCGCGGCGTGGCCAATTACGCGCAGATCGCGCGCGCCGTCGTCGCGCAGATCAAAGCCCTGGGCGGCGACCCGTTCGTCTTCCCCGCCATGGGCAGCCACGGCGCCGCCACCGCCGAAGGACAGCGCCAGGTGCTCGAAGGCGCCGGCATCACCGAGGCTTTCGTCGGCGCACCGATACGCGCCTCCATGGATACGATGGAGACCGGGCGCATGGCCGACGGCACGCCCGTGTATGCGGACGCCATCGCCGCCGCCGCCGACGGCATCGTGCTCATCAACCGGATCAAGCCGCACACCACGTTCCGCGGCGCGATCGAAAGCGGCATCACCAAAATGATGACCGTGGGCATGGGCAAGATCAAGGGCGCGGCGACGCTGCACACGCACGGCATGGACCGCTTTCCCACGGTGCTGCCCGAGGCGGCGGACGTGGTGATGGCGCGCCTGCCGTTCCTGTTCGGCGTCGCCGCGGTGGAGAACGCCCACGACGACACCGCGCTGATCGAATGCATCCCCGCCGCGCGCCTGCATGTGCGCGAGCCCGAGCTGCTCGCCATGGCCAAGGACAGGATGGCACGCCTCTTCTTCGACGAGATCGACGTCCTGGTGATCGACGAAATGGGCAAGGAGATCAGCGGTACCGGCTTCGACCCCAACGTCACCGGGCGCAACAAGCGCTTTGTCGACTGGCCCGGCGGGCCGGTGGTCAAGAAGATCGCGGTGCTCGGCCTGACCGAACGCACCCACGGCAACGCCACGGGGATCGGCTCGGCCGACGTCATCACCATGCGGCTGTTTCGCGACATCGACATCGGCCCGACCTACGCCAACTGCATCACCTCGACCTTCCTCGACAGCGCCGCCATTCCGATGATCATGAACACCGACCGCGAGGCGGTGCAGCTCGCGGTGAAGACGGTCCTGCGCGTCAAGCCGGCCGACGCCCGCATTGTGCACATCCGCAACACGCTCGAGCTGCAGCGCATCCGCGTCTCCGCGCCGCTGCTGGCCGAGGTGCGCCGCCAGCCGGAGCGTTTCGAAATCCTGGGCGAGCCCGCGCCGTGGGTGTTCGGGGCGGATGGCAGCCTGGCGAAGGTGGAGTCGAAACACTGAGTTTCGGCGGTCTCTGTTAAGCTCGGCGCCAGTCCACGACGGATTGTCGATTGGAGTATTCTTCGCAATATGAAGATAGCCACCGGAAAAGTTGTCGGGGGTAAAGTCGTAGTCGAGGGTGTAACCCTCGAAGAGGGCGCGTCGGTGACTGTTCTGGCCAAAGACGACGATGGCGGCTTCACCCTGTCCGCTGAGGAGGAGGCCGAACTGCTTCTTTCTATCGCCGAGGCCGATCGTGGGGAGACCGTTTCCGCCGAAGAGGTGCTTGCAAGGCTCGCCCGCCGCCGTCGCTGAAAGACCGTGGAAGTTCGGGTAACAAGGCGAGCGCGAGGACACATTGATCGCGCTGCACTTTGGTGGGACGAGAATCGCCCTCTTGCCCCGGAGGCATTCGACGAAGAACTTGCGGAGGCGTTTTCGCTTCTTAGCGCTGAACCTGGCATTGGCGCGCCAGCATTGAATGTACGCGCGCGAGGCGTAAGGCGAGTGCATCTCGCGCGAATTCACTACTATCTTTACTATCGTGTCCGCGGTGGCCGAGTTGAAGTACTAGCGCTCTGGCACACCAGCCGCGGCACCGTTCCCTTTCTCAAGCCGTAGATTGTGGCGCGACCAACGTCAAGAAAATGACCAAAGACGACAAACGCATCACACGTGGTCGCTTTGCGGGTAAGAAGATTACGTTCGCGTCGACGGAACGAATCGAGGAGTTCACACAACTGGCCTCCGATTTCATGGGGCAGGTTTTCGATTTTCTGCCGGGGGAGTACTTGATTAGTTGTACTGTGTTAAATAATAAGGCATTATAGCGACATCTTCAAGTGATTTTGGAGGTGTGCTGTGGCCAAAAGTCTGGAATCGCGATTTGAACGCTATGTGGATGTGATGATTGAAT
>JAJZUK010000136.1 GCA_021847125.1 Pseudomonadota bacterium
ATCGACGGATTGTTGTGCTGGCCGTAGGCGGCGCAGTTTCGCCCGATCGCCGCGGCGTCGGATGTGCGCAGCCGTACGCGCTCAGTCGGTGGCGACCATCACGCTGCTGGCTTTGATGACCGCATAGGCTTTCTTGCCTTTCTTCAGCTTCAGCGCCTTCGCCGAGTGCGCGCTGATCACGGCGACGATTTCAATTCCGGGGGCAACGTTCAGCACCACTTCGGCGCTGACCGGGCCCTGGATGACGTTCTTGATCCTGCCCTTGATGGTGTTCCTGGCGCTGATCTTCATTTGCTTCTCCTCAGATTGCGCGCGCCACCGCCGCGATGTTGCGCTTTGCCGGCAGTGCGTCGCTTACGTCGTAAAATTTTCCGGTGATGCCCGTGCCGTATCCCGGCAGCGCAGCCAGGATCTGGCGCAATTGCGCGCCGCGCAGCAGTTCGATGAACGACGCCAGCAGCGGTTCTTGCAGGGATTCGCTGCAGCAGGCGAGGTAGTAGCGCTCGGTCAGCAGCGGCAGGAAGTCGAGGCCGTAATGCGCGGCTGCTGCGCGGATGCCATAGCCCGCGTCCGCCATCCCGCCTGCGACTGTGGCAGCGACGGCGAGATGGGTGAATTCCTCGGTGTGGTAACCGTCTATGGCGGCCGGGTCGATGCCCGCTCCGGATAGCAGCTCGTCGAATTCGATGCGGCTGCCGGAATCGCGCTGGCGGTTGATCAGGCGTACATCCTTGCGGGTCAGATCGCTCAGATCGCGGATGCCCTTGGGATTGTCCTTTGCCACCATCAGACCCTGGGTGCGCGTCGCCAGACCGATCAGCTTGTGCCGGCGCGGCTTGAGATAGCGGCGGAACATCGCGGCTGCGGCCTGTTCCATGCCTTCGGCGAAGTGGAATCCGGCCAGGCTGCATTGGCCCTTGGCGAGCGCCGCCAGACTGTCCAGGCTGCCGACGAAGCGCAAATCGAGCTTCAAGCCCTCGTCCCGCGCGAGCCGGTCGCGCAGTTGCGCCAGCGCGAGGTCGTGGCTGGCGCAGATCGCAAGCCGGGTTGCGCTCAATTCGATCACGCGCGACAGCACGCGTTCGATTTCGTGGCCTACGCTGTCGATTTCGGGGGCTAGGCGCGCCTGCACCAATTGCTCCGCCCACAGCAGCTTTTGCCCGAATTCCGTCAGTTCGGCGCCGCGGCCGCGGCTCAGCTTCACCAGGGGCTTGCCGAACATGCGCTCCCATTTGCCCATCAGACCCCAGACATGCCGGTAGGACAGTTGTGCCGTCCGCGCCGCGCCGGCTAGCGAGCCGGCCGAGTGGATGGCATAGAGCACGCGGAACAGGACCGGCTCGAGCGCCTGGCCGCTGCCGGGCTGAAGCTGCCATTCATATTGGAGTTTGACTCGGATCATTATGCAGTCCAGTTCATATTTGGATATGTGGCGCAATCGAATAATATCGCCATAAGTTAGCAGAAAGTCAGGGAAATTTCGATCCTGCTTGCGAATTCATGTTTTTCTTGAGAACTGATTCGACTCACGGAGATACTGCATGAGAAAAATAATTGCACTGCTGTCCGCGTTCGTCGCGTTGACGCTCGGGGCGACGAACCCGGCTGCGGCGCGGGACCTCAAGATGGCGACCACCACCAGCACCGATAACTCGGGCCTGCTCAAGGTGCTGCTGCCGCAGTACGAAGCCAAGTGCGGCTGCAAGGTTCCTTATGTCGCGGTCGGCACCGGCAACGCGATGAAACTGGGCGAGAACGGCGACGCGGACGTGATCCTGGTGCACGCGCGCAAGGCCGAGGACGAGTTCATCGCCAAAGGCTACGGCGTCAACCGGCGCGACGTGATGTACAACGATTTCGTCCTGGTAGGGCCGAAGGACGATCCGGCGCATTTGCGCGGCATGAAGGACGTGCTCGCCGCGATGAAGAAAATCAAGGACAGCGGCGTCAAGTTCGTCTCGCGCGGCGACGATTCCGGCACCAACAAGATGGAACTGGGCTACTGGAAGGAACTCGGCATCGACCCCAAGGGGCCGAACTATATCGCGATCGGGCAGGGCATGGGCCAGACGCTCACGTTCACCGGGGAGAAGGGCGGCTACACCTTGAGCGACCGCGCCACCTATGCCACCTACAAGGCGCGTACCGGGCTCGAGTTGCTGGTCGAAGGCGATAAGAAGATGCTCAACCCGTACGGCGTGATTGCGGTGAATCCGAAACGCTATCCCGGCATCAATTACGCGGGTGCGATGGATTTCATCGAATGGATCACCTCGCCCGAAGGCCAGGCCGCGATTGCGGCGTTCAAGCCGAACGGCGCGCAATTGTTCTTCCCCGATTACAAGAAATAGCGCCGCATCCTTACGGCCGGCGCTTGCGCCGGCCGCCTCATCTGCCGGGACACAATGGACCTGCTCGAACCCACGCGCCAAGCTTTTGCCTTGTTGCTGCGGGGCGATCCCGAATTGCTGCAGATCATCTGGCTGTCGATCTGGCTTTCGGTCAGCGCGATCCTCCTGATTTCGCCGCCGTCGATCGCGCTCGGCGTGCTGCTGGCCAAACGCCGCTTTCCCGGCCAGCGCGTGCTGGTGGTGCTGGTGCAGGCGCTGCTGTCGTTTCCGACCGTGGTCGTCGGACTGGTCCTCTATCTGCTGTTGTCACGGCGCGGGCCGTTCGGTTCCCTGGAACTGCTGTTTTCGCCGGCGGCGATCGTGATCGGCTACATGGTGATCGCGTTTCCGATACTGGTGGTGTTCACCGTCTCCGCCGTGCAGGGGGCTGATCCGCGCGTGTACGAAACCGCGCGCGGCCTGGGCGCAAGCGGCAAACGCGCGGCGCTCACCACGCTCTGGGAGGTGCGCTTCGGCATCATCGCCGCGGTGGTGACCGCTTTTGGACGGGTGGTATCCGAAGTCGGCTGCGCCATCATGATCGGGGGCAATATCGAAGGGCTGACGCGCAACATGCCCACGGCGATCGCGCTGGAGACGAGCAAAGGCGATTTCGCGCAAGGCATCGCCTTGGGCATGGTACTCATGGCGCTCGCCCTCGGCATCAACATCGTCATGGCGCTATTGCAGGGCGAGGGCGGCCTGAAATGAGTCCGGCCCTGTTCGAGGCCGCAGGCGTGGTGCGGCGCCTGGGCGGGCGGCGCGTGCTCGACGGCGTAGATTTAAGTGTCGAGCGCGGCCAGGGCTACGTGCTGTCGGGCGACAACGGCAGCGGCAAGACCACCTTGCTGCGCATACTGGCCGGACTCGAAGCGGGCGACGCCGGTGTGCTGCGCTTTCAGGGCGAGCAGACGCAGCTGCCGCGCTATCCGGATGCATGGCGGCTGCGCGCGGTGTATGTGCATCAGCATCCCTACCTGTTTCATACCAGCGTCGCCGGCAATATCGCCTATGGCTTGAAAGCGCGCGGCGAGGCGCATGCGCTGCAGCGGCAGAAAGTCGAGGAGGCGATAACCTGGGCCGGCTTGCGCGAGGTCCTCGACGTGCCGCCGCAAAAGCTCTCCGGCGGCGAGAAGCAGCGCGTCGCGCTGGCGCGGGCCAAGGTGCTTGCACCGCAGCTGCTGCTGCTGGACGAGCCGACCGCCAATCTGGATAGCGATGGACGCCGGCGCATCGTCGAATTGCTCGCGCGCTTATATGCAGACGGCGTCAGCATACTCATCGCCTGCCACGACCGCGAAATCATCGAGTTGCCAGGCGTGCGGCGCTTTCATCTGGAGGACGGCAGGCTGGTACCGCTGGCCTGAGGCCGGCGCCGGTGATCGACCCAGAGCGGAGCCCGGTCTGGCGGTGGAATACTGCTAAAATCGCCCGTTCGACAACCACCGCCCATCGTCCGGGCCGGGCGCAACGAGCAGATGAAGATTTTCGGGTTTGCCGGCTGGTCCGGCAGCGGCAAGACCACCCTGATCGAACAGGTGATTCCGCGTTTCGTGCGCGCGGGCCTCAGGGTGTCCCTGATCAAGCACGCGCACCATCGCTTCGACGTGGATCATCCGGGCAAGGACTCCTTCCGCCATCGTGCGGCAGGCTGCAGCGAGGTGCTGGTCACCTCGAAACAACGCTGGGCGCTGATGCACGAGGCACAGGACGAGCCCGAGGCGAGCCTGGAGGAGCAGATCGCGCGCATGTCGCCCTGCGATTTGCTGCTGATCGAGGGTTACAAGTACTATCCCTTACCCAAGCTCGAGATCTATCGCGCGGCCAACGGCAAGCCGCCGCTGTATCCGGAAGACGAGCATATCGTGGCGCTGGCGACGGACGCCGCGCTCCAATGTCCCTTGCCGCAATTCGGCCTGGAAGACTACGATGCGATCGCCGCTTTCGTACTGGCCACCCTGGAGCTGAAATCATGAACCAAGGCATGCTTTCCGTCGACGAGGCGCTGGCTTACCTGCTTGCCGGCGCGCGGCCGGTCGCAGAAACGGAACAGGTGGCGACGCTGGCCGCGAGCGGCCGCGTGCTGGCCGAGGCGCAGCAGTCCACGCTCAGTGTGCCCTCGCTCGACAACACCTCCATGGACGGCTATGCCGTCTATGCGGCCGATTGCACCTCGGGCGCGGCGCGCCTGCCTGTTTCGCAGCGCATCGCCGCCGGCAGCATGCCGCAGCCGCTCGCGCGCGGCACGGCGGCGCGCATTTTCACCGGTGCGCCGATTCCGCCTGGCGCCGACGCGGTGGTAATGCAGGAACAGTGCGCCCAGGACGGCGAAGCGGTCGTCATCAAGCATCGGCCGCAAGCAGGCGAATGGGTGCGCCGCATCGGCGAGGACATACGCGCCGGCAGCGAAATCCTCGCCGCCGGCATGAAGTTGCGGCCGCAGGATACCGGCCTTGCCGCCTCGGTCGGGATCGCGGCGCTGCCGCTGTATCGCCGGCTCAAGGTTGCGGTGTTTTTCACCGGCGACGAGCTGGTGATGCCGGGCGAGCCGCTGCCGCCGGGCCGCATCTACAATTCCAACCGCTTCACGCTGAACGGCCTGCTGCAACTGCTGGGCTGCGAGGAAAG
>JAJZUK010000137.1 GCA_021847125.1 Pseudomonadota bacterium
CTCGGCGAAGCGTGCCGCCTGATCCTCGGGGTCGTTCAATTCGGAAAAACCGTTGGCCATCTCGCGTCCGGTGATGTACAGCTCGAAGCGGTCGGTGACCTCCGGGTTTGCGTCGTTGCGCCGCGCAAGCGGCGACACCTCGGCCGGATAGTCGACGATGAACGTCGGCTGGATCAGCTTGGTTTCCGTGGTTTCGTCGAACAGCATCAGTTGCAGCGAACCCAGGCCCTGGGCGCGGGTTACGTCGACGCCGAGTTTCTTCAGCGCGTGCGTGAGGTAGTCGCGGTCCGCCAGCTCGGCCGCGCTGATCTGCGGGTGGTATTTGCAGATGGCCTCGACCACGGTCAGCCGCTCGAACGGCTGGCCCAGATCGATGCTGTGCTCGCCGTAGGGCAGGGTGGTAGTGCCCAGCACCCCTTGCGCCACCGTGCGCAACAATTCTTCGGTGTAGTCCATGAGGTAGCGGTAATCGCGATACGCCTCGTAGAACTCGATCATGGTGAATTCAGGGTTGTGCCGGGTCGAAATGCCCTCGTTCCTGAAATTGCGGTTGATCTCGAACACTTTCTCGTAGCCGCCCACCACCAGGCGCTTCAGGTACAGCTCGGGCGCGATGCGCAGGAACAGCTGCATGTCGAGCGCGTTGTGGTGGGTCTCGAAGGGCTTGGCCGCGGCGCCGCCCGGGATCGGGTGCATCATCGGCGTCTCGACTTCGAGATAGCCTTTGCCGACCATGAAGCCGCGGATCGCCTGGATGATCTGACTGCGCACGTTGAACACCTTGCGCGCCTCGGGGTTGGTGATCAGATCGACGTAGCGCTGGCGGTAGCGCTGCTCCTGGTCGGTGAGGCCGTGGAACTTCTCCGGCAGCGGCCGCAGCGACTTGGTCAGCAGGCGTAGTTTGGTGACGCGCACCGACAGCTCGCCCGTCTTGGTCTTGAACAAGGGACCCTCGGCGGCGAGGATATCGCCCAGATCCCAGTGCTTGAACGCATCGTGCTCGGCGGCCCCGGTCAGGTCGTTGCTGACATAGAGTTGCATACGCCCGCTCATGTCCTGGATGCTGGCGAAACTCGCCTTGCCCATCACGCGCTTGAACAGCATGCGCCCGGCGATCGCGACCCGGACTTCGCTCGCTTCCAGTTCTTCGTTCGACTTGGTGCCGTGCGCCGCGTGCAAGTCGGCTGCCAGGTCCTTGCGCGCGAAATCGTTGGGGAAGGCGTTGCCCAGCTTGCGCAGGTCCGCCAGCTTGGCGCGGCGCTCGGCAATGATCTGGTTTTCGTCGAGGATGGGTTGTTGCTTGTCTTCGGCCATGTCGTTTCTCGATTGATTGATTACGGTTTGCGCCCCGCAGGGGGGAGCAGTTTCTATACTCGCCTAAACGCCCTGTTTCAAACTCGCTTCGATGAACATGTCCAGGTCGCCGTCCAGTATCCTTTGTGTATCGCCGATTTCGACGCCGGTGCGCAAATCCTTGATGCGCGACTGGTCGAGCACATAGGAGCGGATCTGGTGGCCCCAGCCGATGTCGGTCTTGGAGTCCTCCAGCTTCTGCTGCTCGGCCTGGCGCTTGCGCAGTTCGCGCTCGTACAGGCGCGATTTCAGCATGGCCATGGCTTCGGCGCGGTTGCGGTGCTGCGAGCGGTCGTTCTGGCACTGCACCACGATATTCGTCGGCAGGTGGGTGATGCGCACCGCCGAGTCCGTCTTGTTGATGTGCTGGCCGCCGGCGCCCGAGGCGCGGTAGGTGTCGATGCGCAAATCCGCCGGATTGATATCGACCTCGATGGTGTCGTCCACCTCGGGGTAGGCGAATACGCTGGCGAACGAGGTGTGGCGCCGGTTGCCGGAATCGAAGGGTGACTTCCGCACCAGGCGGTGGATGCCGGTTTCGGTGCGCAGGCGCCCGTAGGCGTATTCGCCCGACACCTTGATGGTCGCGCTTTTGATCCCCGCCACCTCGCCTTCGGATTCCTCCAGCACTTCGATGGCAAAGCCGCAGCGCTCGCAATACTTGAGATACATGCGTTCCAGCATCGCGGCCCAGTCCTGGGCCTCGGTGCCGCCCGAACCCGACTGGATATCGACGAAGCAGTTGTTCGGATCCAGCGCATTGGAGAACATGCGGCGGAATTCCATGCTGGCGACGAGTTTCTCCGCCGCGGCAAGATCCGCGGCCACGCTGAGGAGGGTCGCGTCGTCGGACTCGGCGCGCGCCATTTCGAACAGTTCGCCCGCATCGCGCAACTGGCTTTCCAGCAGCACCAGGCTGCCGACGATGCCGTCCAGGGTCTTCTTTTCGCGTCCGAGTTCCTGCGCGCGCTTGGCGTCGCTCCAGATGTCCGGCGCTTCCAACTGCCTCCCGACTTCGATCAGGCGTGCCTGTTTGGTGTCGAAGTCAAAGATACCTCCGCATTTCCCTGGCGCGCGCGCCAAGGTCGGCGAGGCGATTTGCGATGATATTGATCTTTTCGGCTTCCATGATTGGCTTTTTTGTCAGAATTGCGCAATTATACTCTGGCACCGGGGGTTTCCCCCGGCTCAAGGAAGGCAAGACCATGGATATCGGCCACAAGCTGATGGGCGAAGGGGCATCCAGGGTGCTGGTATTGCACGGCTGGCTGGGCGACCAACGCATTTTCGAACCCATGTTCGACAGCCTCAACCTGGAGAGCTTCACTTACGCCTTCATGGACTACCGCGGCTATGGCTGCTCCAGGGACCTCGCCGGCGTCTACACCATGGACGAGATTGCGGGCGACGCTTTTGCGCTCGCCGACAAACTGGGCTGGGACTGGTTCTACGTGGTCGGTCATTGCATGGGCGGCATGGTGGCCCAGCACCTGGTGGCGGACGCGCCGGACCGGGTACGCGCCGCGGTCCTGATCGCGCCGGTGCCCGCCTGCG
The DNA here is from genome assembly GCA_021847125.1 of Pseudomonadota bacterium. The sequence continues at coordinate 2,908 of JAJZUK010000137.1, forward strand.
GCATGCACTTTGACGAAGACACCTGGGCGCTGTTTCACGGCGCGATCGAAGATCCGATGAAGCGCGCCGGCATCGTCGACTTCGCCACCGGCAGCCGGCTTAGCGCCACCTGGCTGGACGCGATGAGCGCGCGTTCGGTCGCCTGCTCCACGCGCGAGGCCTTCGCCGGCTATCTGGACGCCTGGATGAAGACCGACTTCAGCGCGCGCCTGCAAGGCGGGGCGCATCGCATGAAAGTGCTGGTGGGGGAGTACGACCCGGCGATGACGCCGGCGCTGATGAACCAAACCCTCCTCGCCTGGAATCATCGCGCCGAGATGGAGATCCTGCCTAACTGCGGCCATTACCCGATGCTGGAGACGCCGGTCTACCTGGCGACGGTGATGGAGCGCTTCCTCAACGGCGCGTAGCGGCGTTTTGCTGCAGTCCAGTTCAGTGAATTCGAAATCATGCCGACCCGCCGCAACGTGCTCAAGCTGCTTGCCGCAGCGCCTGTCATGGCTGTGATCCCGCCTGCACCCGCGGCTGGCGCACCGCTCAAGCGCGCCATACCGAAGACGGGCGAACTGCTGCACGCGATCGGCCTGGGCACCTGGCAGACCTTCGACGTGGGCGGCGACGCAGCCGGCCGCGCGGCCGCGCGCGAAGTCCTCGCGCGTTTCGTCAAGGCCGGGGGGCAGATGGTGGACAGTTCGCCCATGTACGCGAGTTCGGAGTCGGTGGTCGGTGATCTCGCCGCCGATTTGGGCGTGGAAAAGACGCTGTTTCTCGCCACCAAGGTCTGGACCAGCGGACGCGAGGCCGGCATACGCCAGATGGAGGAATCGATGCGCCGCATGCGTACCAGACGCATGGATCTCCTGCAGGTGCACAACCTGACCGACGTACACACCCAGTTGAACACGCTGCGCGAGTGGAAGGAACAGGGCAGGATCCGCTACCTCGGCATCACCCACTATCACGAGGGCGCTTACGCCGAACTCGAGCGCCTGATCAAATCGGAAAACCTCGATTTCGCGCAGTTCAACTACAACGTGGTGAGCACCGCGGCCGAGGCGCGCCTGCTGCCGCTATGCGCGGAATACAAGACCGCCGTGATCGTCAACCGCCCGTTCGAGGAGGGCGATCTGTTTCGCAAAGTGAAGGGCAGGGAACTGCCCAGGTGGGCGGAGGAATTCGACTGCAACAGTTGGGCGCGGTTTTTCCTCAAGTTCATCCTGTCGCATCCGGCGGTGACCTGCGCCATTCCCGCGACGCGCAACCCGGACTACCTGGTGGACAACATGGGGGCGGCGCTGGGGCGGCTGCCCGATGCGGCTCTGCGCCGGCGCATGGTGCAGCATATGCGCAGTCTTTAGTTCGACGCCTGGTCAGGCCTGACATATGCGGCGTCACAGCTGCCATCGCATGCCGAGAACGGCCATTGCGCGCTCTGCGCGCCAACCGTGTTTTCTGTACGGATAAAAAGCGCATCCGTACAGAAAACACGGTTATTGTTAACAACAAGGACAGTGCAGGGGTTTTATACAAGATCATCGCTTGCGCACGGATGTGCTTTTCATCCGTGCGCAAGCGATGATCCGCGCGGACGGTTCTTCGTCCGCGCAAAATCGCAAAGGTGCAACGCCAGCGCGCGATTCAGTTTGCGAGTTGTAAGCGCTGCGCTCAGGCGGGAAGCAACATAACGACGACGCCGGCGCCGGCTGCGGCGGCGAGCATGGGCGGCGCGCAGCGGCGGGCGAGTACGGCGCCGCCGACCGCGAACACCAGTCCGAGCTTGAATGCGATATTGGAAACCAGCGCGAGCACGATGGCGCTCACCGCCTGCAGCGGCTGCAAAGTGCCCAGGTCGTACAGACGCAGGGTGGACAGGGTGATCGCGTCCACGTCGGTGAGCCCGGACACCAGCGCCACCGCGTACAGTCCGCGGCTGCCGGCAACGTCGGACAGCCAGGCGGAACAAAGCAGCACCAGGGCGAACAGCAGCCCGAACCCCAGCGCGGCGCGGATTTCCGTCGGATTGCGTATCTCCGGGACCTCCAGCACGGGTTGCCGGCTCAGTTTGTGCCACCAGTAGAGCGTGCCGACTGCACC
>JAJZUK010000138.1 GCA_021847125.1 Pseudomonadota bacterium
CGGTAAGTTTTGATCGAGCGCCTTGCCAAATATTACGCGGCGCGCAGGAGAAATCATGAAACCGAGGCATAAACGTTTTGTACTGGTCGGAGTCGGGGTCGCCGGATTGGCGCTGTCCGCGAGCCTGGTGCTTTCCGCTTTTCAGAAGAACCTGGTGTTCTTCTACACGCCGAGCCAAGTCGCTGCCAACGAGGCGCCGATAGGCAAGAGTTTCCGCATTGGCGGCCTGGTGGAGAAAGGCAGCCTCAAGCGTGAAGCCGACGGCGTCAGCGTGCAGTTCATCGTCACCGACACGGCGAAGAGCATTCCGGTGGTCTACAAGGGAATATTGCCCGACCTGTTCAAGGAGGGTAAAGGCGTGGTGACCCAAGGCAAGATCGGTCCCGACGGCAGGTTCCGCGCCGAGGAAGTGCTGGCCAAGCACGATGAAAATTACATGCCGCCGGCGGCGCAGGATGCGCTCAACCAGGCTAACGCCAAGAATGCCGCGCAGTCGGTGGTGGCGTCGGAGAAAGGAAAATAATGGTTCCCGAACTCGGCAACTTCGCGTTGATTCTCGCGCTTTGCATCGCGCTGGTGCAAAGCACTCTGCCGCTGATCGGCGCGGCGCGCGGCAATGCCGCCTTGATCGCGCTCGCGCGGCCGGCGGCGCAGGCGCAGTGCCTGTTCATCGCGCTTGCGTTCGGCTGCATCACTTATGCGTTCGTCACCAACGACTTTTCGGTAAGGTACGTGGCCGAACATTCCAACACGCAGTTGCCGCTGGCCTATCGCGTCGCTGCCGTTTGGGGCGGCCATGAAGGTTCGCTGCTGTTGTGGACGCTGATGCTGGGCCTGTGGATGTTCGCCGTGACCCTGTTCAGTCGCAGCCTGCCGCGCGAGATGGTCGCGCGGGTGCTCGGCGTCATGGGCATGGTCGCCGTCGGATTTCTGCTGTTCATGCTGCTCACCTCCAACCCGTTCGAGCGGCTGCTGCCCGCCGCGCCGAACGGACGCGACCTCAACCCGCTGCTGCAGGATCCGGGCATGGTGTTTCACCCGCCCATGCTCTACATGGGCTACGTCGGCTTTTCCGTGGCGTTCGCTTTTTCCATGGCCGCGCTGATCGACGGCCGCCTCGATGCCACCTGGGCGCGCTGGTCGCGCCCCTGGACTACGGTCGCATGGTCCGTACTCACACTGGGCATCGCGCTCGGCAGCGGTTGGTCCTACTATGTGCTCGGCTGGGGTGGCTGGTGGTTCTGGGATCCGGTGGAAAACGCCTCGTTCATGCCCTGGCTGGTCGGAACGGCCTTGATGCATTCGCTGGCCGTGACCGAAAAGCGCGGCGCGTTCAGAAGCTGGACCGTATTTCTCGCGATTCTCGCGTTTTCGCTGAGCCTGCTCGGCACCTTCCTCGTGCGCTCGGGCGTGCTCACTTCGGTGCATGCGTTCGCCACCGATCCGAAGCGCGGCGTCTTCATTCTCGCCTTCCTCACGGTGGTGGTCGGCTCCTCGTTCACGCTGTTCGCCTGGCGCACGGCCAAGGTCGGACTGGGCGGGCGCTTCGCGCTGGTGTCGCGCGAAGCGATGCTGCTCACCAATAACGTATTGCTGCTGGTCGCCGCCGGTGCGGTGCTGCTCGGCACGCTCTATCCGCTGGTGCTCGATGCGTTCGGCCTGGGCAAGATTTCCGTCGGACCGCCGTATTTCGAGGCGGTATTCGTGCCGCTGATGGCGCCGGCCTTGTTCCTGATGGGCGTAGGACCGATTGCGCGCTGGAAGCAGGCGAGCCTGCCCGAACTGACCGTGCGCCTGCGCTGGGCGCTGGCGGTGAGTCTGGTCACCGCGATTGCCGTGCCTTTGGCCATGGGCCGCTGGAGCGCGATGATCGGCTTCGGCATTTTTCTTGCGGTCTGGATCGTCGCCTCGAGCCTGGTCAGCCTCAAAGCGCAGCTCGCGAGCGCAGTCAAGGGGCGGGTCGGCGCGCGCCTGGCGCAGCTGCCGGGCAGCTACTACGGCATGCTGCTCGCGCATATCGGCGTCGCCGTGTTCATCGTCGGCGTCACGCTGGTGCGGGGCTACGAGGCCGAAACCGATGTGCGCATGGATGTGGGCGACACCGCGCACCTGCACGGTTATACGTTCCGCTTCGCGTCGATCAACAAGGTGAACGGGCCGAACTACACCGCGGACCGCGCCACCATCGAAGTCACGCGCGGCAGCGAGCCGGTGGTGACGCTGCACCCGGAAAAACGCCTGTTCACGGTGCAGAACATGCCGATGACCGAAGCGGCGATCGACGCCGGCTTTACGCGCCACCTGTATGTGGCGCTGGGCGATGCGCTTTCGCCGACCTCGTGGGTGGTGCGGCTCTATCACAAGCCTTTCGTCGGCTGGATCTGGGGCGGTTGCCTGTTGATGGGCATCGGCGGCGTGATTGCGGCGTTCGACCGGCGCTATCGCGTCCGGGCGCGTTCGAGTGCGGCGCAGGCGGTTGCCGCGGGCGGCCTCGATCCTTCTCCGGTGCGCTGACCATGCTGCGTGCCCGTTTCCTGATTCCGGCGGCGATATTCATCCTGCTCGTGGTGGTGCTCGGCATCGGCCTCACGCTCGATCCGCGCGAGGTGCCGTCGCCGCTGATCAACAAGCCCGCGCCGCCGTTCAACTTGGCGCAGCTGGATGATCCGAACAAGACGATTTCGCAGAAAGACATGCTGGGCAAGGTATGGATGCTGAACGTATGGGCCTCGTGGTGCGTTTCCTGCCGCGAAGAGCATCCCACCGTTCTCGCGCTTGCGCGCAGCGGCGTGGTGCCCGTGATCGGGCTCAATTACAAGGATGAGCGCGCCGACGGCCTCGCCTGGCTGGCGCGGCTGGGGAATCCCTATCAGATCTCTGCCTACGACCACGACGGTCGCGTCGGCATCGATTACGGTGTCTACGGAGTTCCCGAGACTTATATCATCGACAAGGCCGGCGTGATCCGCTACAAGCGCATCGGTGCGGTCACCCCGGAAGTCGTGCGCGACAAGATCCTGCCGCTGGTGAAGGAACTGAACGGAAATGCGTAAACTGCTCGTGCTGCTGTTAGGGGTCATCCTCGTAGGATCCGCGCTGGCCAAGGAAGCGACGCCGGCGGTGCCCGATCCGGCGCTGGAGAAGCGTGCCGTCAAGCTGGAGGAGCAATTGCGCTGCCTCGTGTGCCAGAATCAGACCATTGCCGATTCGCACGCGGAACTTGCGATGGACTTGAAGAAAGAGATACGCGAGAAATTGAAGGCAGGCATGAGCGAAGATCAGATTACCCAGTTTCTGGTGGCGCGCTACGGCGATTTCGTGCTCTACAATCCCCCGGTCAAGGCGACCACGGTGCCGCTCTGGTTCGGTCCGTTCGCGCTGCTGTTCATCGCGGTCGCGGGCCTGTTCTATTACCTGCTGCGACGGCGGCATGCGACCGCGCAGCAGCCGCTGAGCGAAGCAGAGCAGGCGCGGGTGCAGGCGCTGCTCGACGCACGCGAGGAGCGCAAATGACACTGTTTTGGGTCATTGCAGCCCTGTTGGTGTGCGTCGCGCTCGCATTCCTGATCACGCCCCTGGTGCGCAACCGCGCGAGCTCTGACGCCGGCGCGTCGCGCGACTCCGCCAGTCTGGCGGTATTTCGCGACCAGCTCGCCGAACTCGACGCCGACCTGGCCGCGGGAAACATAGACCGCGATCAATGGGAGGCGGCGCGCGCCGACTTGCAGCGCGGATTACTGGAGGACGCCAGCGCGCCTGCTGCGGCTGCCCCCGCGGTGCCGGCGGCACGCTCCAAGGCGGCGGCCGTCGTCGTCGCGGTCGCCGTGCCCCTGGTCGCGGTAGGAATCTATCTGGTCCTGGGCAATCCGCAGGGACTGGATCCGAGCAAGGTCAGCGCGTCCCAGGGCGCGCCGCACGGGCTGACGCAGGAGCAGATCGAAGGCATGGTTGCGCGCCTGGCGCAACACCTGCAGGCGAATCCGGACGATGCCGACGGCTGGATCATGCTCGGGCGCAGCTACACCGCGATGGGACGATTCGGCGATGCGGCAGCCGCGTTCGCCAAGGCCGAGGCCAAATTTCCGCAGAATGCCGAGCTGCTCGCCGATTACGCCGACAGCCTGGCGATGGCGCAAGGCCAGACCCTGCTGGGCAAACCGGAGGCGCTGATTCAGCGCGCGCTGCAGGCCGACGGCAACAACCTCAAGGCGCTCGCGCTGGCCGGTACGGTGGAATTCGAAAAGCAGCATTTCGCCAAAGCGGCCGAATACTGGAAACGCATGCTGCCGTTGTTGCCGCCGGAGTCGGAAATGGGAAATTCCGTGCGTGCCAGCATCAAGGACGCGGAGGAAAAGATGGGCGGGGCGCCCGCGCCTTCGCTCGCGCAGAACGACCAGGCAGGCAAAGCGAAATCCTCGGCCGCAACGCCCGCGGCGAAGAACGCACGCCTGAGCGGAACCGTCAAGCTGGCGCCGGCGCTGGCCGCGCGCACCGCGCCGGAGGATACAGTGTTCGTGCTGGCGCGGCCGGCTCAGGGTCCGCGCATGCCGCTGGCGGCGGTGCGCGTCAAGGTGAAGGATCTGCCGCTCAAGTTTTCTTTCGACGACTCGATGGCCATGAATCCCTCGGCCAAGCTGTCCGACTACTCCGAGGTGGTGGTGGCGGCGCGCGTGTCCAAGTCCGGCGACGTGATGCCCCAGCCGGGCGACCTGGAAGGCGTGAGCAAGCCGGTGCACCCGGGGACGAGCGGCATGAGCGTCGAGATCGCGAACGAAATCCGCTAGAACCGTCGCGCCGGTCGCAACCGGCCCGGGCGCGCGCCGGTTCTAGCGCTTCTCCATACCGATAAGATGCAGCGAGTCTTCCCGGCTCTGGTTGCGCTTGTGCAGGCGCATCACCAGCAGCATGGTGAGGCAAACGAATACGCCGAAGATCACGATAATGGTATCGATGCCGAAGTTGGCGCGGATCATCAGCGCATATAGAGC
>JAJZUK010000139.1 GCA_021847125.1 Pseudomonadota bacterium
CGCTTTTCATCCGTGCACAATCGGCGATCCGCGCGGACGGGCCGCCGTCCGCGCAAGCTCTATCACCAGAGCTCGGCACAACCTCGCAACTTTGCAACAGCCGGTCGCGAATCAGATCGCCGATTCGTTGGTTTCGCCGGTGCGGATGCGCACCACCTGCTCGACGCTGGTGACGAATATCTTGCCATCGCCGATTTTGCCGGTGCGCGCGGCTTTGATGATCGCTTCGAGCGCCTGCTCGAGCATATTGTCCGCGACGACGATCTCGATTTTCACCTTGGGCAGGAAATCCACCACGTACTCCGCGCCGCGATACAGCTCGGTATGGCCTTTCTGACGGCCGAAGCCCTTGACCTCGGTCACGGTGAGCCCGCTCACCCCGATTTCCGACAAGGCTTCGCGCACCTCGTCGAGCTTGAACGGCTTTACCACTGCGTCGATTTTTTTCATGGCGGACTCTCCGGTGTCACAACTGCGGCAAGTATATCAACAAAATAGCGCGGGCAGAGCGGAACAGCCGCGCGCCCGCCGTCGCCAGTCTTAGAATTTTTCCTGGTAGCGCGAGGTGATCGGATAGCGCCAATCCTTGCCGAAGCCGCGCTGGGTGATGCGTATGCCGACCGGCGCCTGGCGGCGCTTGTATTCGTTTCTCTTGATCAAGCCGACCACGCGCGCCACGTCCTCCTCGCGCTGGCCGCCGGCCACGATCTCGGCCGGACTCAGGTTCTGCTCCATGTAGGCGGACATGATGGCGTCGAGCACCGCGTATGGCGGCAGGCTGTCCTGGTCGGTCTGGTCGGGGCGCAATTCGGCCGAGGGGGCGCGCTCGATGATACGCCGCGGAATCACCTCGGCCAGGGTGTTGCGGTACTCGGCCAGACGGTAGACCAGGGTCTTGGCCACGTCTTTGATCGCGGCAAAACCGCCGGCCATATCGCCGTACAGGGTGGAATAGCCCACCGCCATCTCCGACTTGTTGCCCGTGGTGAGCACGATGGCGCCGAATTTGTTGGACAGCGCCATCAGCAGCGTGCCGCGGATGCGCGCCTGCAGGTTTTCCTCGGTCGCATCCGCCGGCCGCCCGCGGAATTCGCCGGCCAGCGCAGCGAGGAAGGTGTCGAACATCGGCCTGATTGCGATTTCGTCATAGCGCACGCCCATGCGCTTGACCATGTCGCGCGAATCGATCCAGCTGATGTCGGCGGTGTACTGCGAGGGCATCATCACCGCGCGCACCTTGTCCGCGCCCAGCGCATCGCAGGCGATCGCCAGGGTCAGCGCCGAGTCGATGCCGCCCGACATGCCCAGGATCGCGCCGGGGAAGCCGTTCTTGCCGAGGTAGTCGCGCACGCCCAGGCATAACGCGCCATAGACGGAGGCTTCGAAGGACAGGGCCGGCGCGCAGGTTCCCGGCTGCGGCACGCCGTCGACGATGTCGACGTAGGCCAGCGCCTCCTCGAAAAACGGCAACTGGTGGGTCGTCTCCCCGCGCGCATCGAGCGCGAAGGACGCGCCGTCGAATACCAGTTCGTCCTGGCCGCCGACCAGGTTCGCGTACACGATCGCCAGGCCGTTTTCCGCGGCGCGATTGCGCGCCACCGCCAGGCGCGAGGCATGCTGGCGCGTGTGATAGGGCGAGGCGTTCAGCACCAGCAGCACCTGGGCGCCGGCGGCGCGCGCCAGGCGCGGCGCGTCGGCACGCCACGCCCTGCTGTGGTGGCCCGCGTCGGCGCCGCGCGTCGCGGCGTTGGCGCCCGCCTCCACCGGCCCCTGCTCGCCCCAGAGGTCTTCGCAGATATTGATCCCCAGGCGCAGGCCGTCTGCCTCGAACACCACCGGCGCGTCCCCGGGCTCGAAATAGCGCTCCTCGTCGAACACGGTGTAATTGGGCAGGTTGCGCTTGCGATAGGTGGCCGCGATCCGCCCGTCCTGCAGCACCGAAGCAGCGTTATAACGCCGCCCGTCGGCGAGCTGCGGATGACCGACGATGACCGTGATGCCGCGCACCGCCGCGGCGAGTTCGTCCAGCGCGGCCGCGCAATCGCGGAAGAACCCGTCGCGCAGCAGCAAGTCCTCGGGCGGATAACCGCACAGGGACAGCTCGGGCGTCAGCAGAACCTGCGCCCCGGCGGCCTTGGCGCGCGCGGCGCAGTCCAGAATTTTTGCGGCGTTGCCCGCGAGGTCGCCGAGCACGCAATTCATCTGGGCGACGGCGATTTTTACCCGGTTGTTCATCGGCGAATTATAACGCTTGCAGCGCGCCGGCCCTTCGCGAATAATCGGCGGGACTTGCGCGCAACGTCGCGTTGGCGTTTCGATGCGCCCCGTCGCCGCGCCGCCATCAGGAGCCAGCCCATTGCCCGAAATGAAGGTCCGCGTGCTCGATGATCTGTCCGGCGTCGACGCCGCGGACTGGAACCGGCTCGCGCTCGGCCATCCGCTGCTGTCGCACGAGTTCTTCCACGCCCTGCATCAGACCGGCTGCGCCGCTGCGGCAAGCGGCTGGCTGCCGCAATTCCTGACGCTGTGGGAGCACGGCACGCCCGCCGGCGCGGACGGCCGGGCCACAACCCGTCTCCGCGCGGCGATGCCGCTGTATCTCAAGTCGCATTCCTACGGCGAATACGTGTTCGACTGGGCCTGGGCCGAAGCCTATCAACGCCACGGACTCGCTTACTATCCCAAGCTGCTTGCGGCCATCCCGTTTTCGCCGGTCTCCGGTCCGCGCCTGCTGGCCGCCGACGACGCCGACCGCGCGGCACTGGTGCGCGCCGCACTGGCCCTGGCGCAGGACACCTCCTCGCTGCACGTGCTATTTCCGCAGCCCGCGGAAGCCGCGCTGATGCAGTCTGCCGGCATGATGCTGCGCACCGGCGTGCAGTTCCACTGGAGCAATCCCGGCTACGCCTCGTTCGAGGAGTTCCTGGCGCAGATGTCGCACGACAAGCGCAAGAAGATCCGCCAGGAGCGGCGCAAGGTGCGCGAGGCGGGTGTGAGCTTCCGCTGGCTGCGCGGCGGCGAAATCGGGGAGGCCGACTGGGCCCTGTTCGCGCGCTGCTACCAACTCACCTACCGCGCGCACCGCTCCACGCCTTATCTCAACCTGGAATTCTTCCGGCGCCTGGGGCAGACCATGCCGCAGAACGTGCTGCTGATCGTGGCCGAACTCGCCGGCAAACCCATCGCCAGCGCGCTTAACCTGTATTCCCGCGAAACCCTGTACGGCCGCTATTGGGGCGCGCTGCAATACCTGCCCTGCCTGCATTTCGAGGCTTGTTACTACCAGGCGCTGGAATTCTGCATCGAGGAGAACATCCAGGTGTTCGAAGGCGGCGCGCAGGGCGAGCACAAGCTCGCGCGCGGTTTCCTGCCGGTGAAAACGCTGTCCGCGCACTGGCTCGCGCACCCGGAGTTTTCCGGCGCGGTAGAGCGTTTCCTCGAACGCGAACACCGCGGCATCGAAAATTATGTGGACGAACTGAACGAACACTCGCCTTACAAGGAAGCGCCCGAGACCTAGAACCGAGACCTAGAACTTGGGTTTCTTCTTCGCCTTCCTGTAGCGCTCCACACCGGCAAGGATTTCCTTTTTTGCCTCTTCTGCGCCGACCCAGCCCTGCACCTTCACCCATTTCCCCGGCTCGAGATCCTTGTAGTGCTGGAAGAAATGCGAGATCTGCGCGGTCGTCAGCTCGGGCAGGTCGCGCGGCGATGTGATCGTGCGGTACAGGCTGGAAAGCTTGTCCACCGGCACCGCCAGCAGCTTCGCATCCCCGCCCGCCTCGTCCTCCATCTGGAGCATGCCTATCGGCCGGCAGCGCACCACCACGCCGGTAATGACGGGGACCGGGCTCAGCACCAGCACGTCGACCGGATCGCCGTCGTCGGAAATGGTATGCGGGATATAGCCGTAGTTGCAGGGGTAATGCATCGCGGTGGACATGAAACGATCGACGAATACCGCGCCGGTTTCCTTGTCGACCTCGTATTTGATCGGATCGGCGTTCATCGGGATTTCGATGATCACGTTGACGTCGTTGGGAACGTCGCGGCCTGAGGTGACTCGGTCCAGGTTCACGGGAGGTTTCCTTGGATTGACGCAAGAATACGGCGCGGCGGATCCTTGCTCGAAGGTGTATTCTAAAACGTGCGCGCCGAAGGCGGTAATATAGCGAATATCAACCTTGATTTTTTCCGGACGGCCCCATGATCGACAAACCCATCACCCTCACCGATCTGCACAAGCTGCGCCACGACGGCAGCAAGATCGCCATGCTCACCGCCTATGACGCCAGCTTCGCCGCGCTGCTGGAGAACGCCGGCGTGGAAAGCATCCTGGTCGGCGATTCCTTGGGCAATGTGATCCAGGGGCACGGCACCACCCTGCCCGTCACCCTGGCGGACATGGTCTACCACGTGAGTTGCGTGGCGCGCGGCTCGAAGCGCGCCTTCCTGATCGGCGACATGTCCTTCGGCAGCTACCAGGAAAACGTCGAACAGGCGTTCAGCAACGCCGCGCAATTGATGGCGGCCGGCGCGCACATGGTCAAGCTCGAAGGCGGTGCGACCTTCGCGCAAACCACCGAATTTCTGGTCAAGCGCGGCGTTCCGGTATGCGGCCACCTCGGCCTCACGCCGCAGTCGGTGCACCAGTTGGGCGGATTCCGCGTTCAGGGCAAGACGCTGGACGCCGCCCGGCAGTTGATCGAGGATGGGCTCGCGCTGGAGCGGGCCGGCGCCGGGATGATCGTGCTCGAAGCCATTCCCGCCACGCTCGCGGCGGAGGTCACGGCCAGCCTGTCGATTCCGACCATAGGCATAGGCGCAGGGCGCGACTGTTCCGGCCAGGTCCTGGTGCTATACGACCTGCTGGGCATTTTCCCGGGCAAGAAGGCGAAGTTCGTGCGCAATTTCATGGATGGCGCGGCGAGCATCCAGCAGGCGGTGGAAAACTATGTGCGCGCGGTGAAGGACGGGTCCTA
>JAJZUK010000140.1 GCA_021847125.1 Pseudomonadota bacterium
GAGGCCTGCAGGGTGTTTACCAACAAACCCGCCTGCGGGCCCAAGCGCGGCCACGGCACGCCGCAACCGCGCTTCGGCCAGGAAATCCAGATGGACAAGATCGCGGAGAAGCTCAAGCTGGACCCGTCGGAGCTGAGGCTGGGCATGGTGACCAAGGCCGATACGCTGACCGCGAGCTGGCTCAAGATCGGCAGCAACGGCCTCGCGGAATGCATACGCCAGGTGGTCGAGGGCTCAGGCTGGAAGCAAAAGCACGGCAAGTTGCCGCAGGGCCGCGGCGTCGGCATCGCCTGCGGCTCTTATATGTGCGGCGCGGGCGTGTCGATCTACTGGAACAAAATGCCGCATTCGGGCGTGCAGTTGAGCCTGGACCGCAGCGGCCAGGTGACGGTGTTCTGCGGCGCCACCGAAATCGGACAGGGTTCGGACGACGTGCTCGCCGCGATCGTGGCCGAAACGCTGGGCATCAGCACCAAGGAAGTGCGCTGCGTCACCGGCGACACCGGGATCACGCCTATCGACCTGGGCTCATACTCGAGCCGGGTGACCATCATGATGGGCAATGCGGCGCTGCAGGCCGCGGGACGCGCGCGCGACATGCTGGTCGCCGCGGCCGCCGAGCAACTCGAGGTCCTGCCCGAGAGCATCGTGCTCTCGCGCGGCCGCGTGTTCGCCGCCGGCGACGCCGCGAAGAGCATGAGTTTCGCCGAGGCGGTGGTCTATGCCGAAACCAAATTCGGCACCCTGGGCACGGTGGGTTCGTACTCGCCGCCCAAACCGCCGGGCAAGTTCAAAGCCGCGGGCGTGGGCCCGTCGCCCGCCTATTCCTTCTCCGCCTGCGTGGTCGAGGTGGAAGTCGACGAGCATACCGGCTGGATCACCGTGCCCCGGATCTGGATGGCGCACGACATCGGCCGCGCACTCAATCCGGTGCTCGCGCGCGGCCAGGTCATAGGCGGGGTGTACATGGGGCTGGGCGAGGCGCTGATGGAAGAACAGGTGTTCCGCCGCCTGCCGCCCAAGCTCTCCAACGCGCTGGTGCACAAGATTCCGTCGCTGCTCGAATACAAGAGCCTCACCTCGCTCGACATGCCGGAGGTCGAGGTGTATCTGGTCGAGGATCCCGATCCGAATTGTCCGTTCGGCGCCAAGGAAGTCGGCCAGGGGCCGCTGCTGCCCGTCATGCCTGCGGTCGCGAACGCGGTGTTCGACGCCGTCGGCGTGCGCATCGACGAAGTGCCAATCACGCCGGAAAAGATCCTGCGCGCGCTGCAGCTGAAGCGCGAAGGCAAGAATCCGCGCGTCGGGCCGGATCGTTTTCCCGATGTGCCCTATGTCGAGCCGGCCATCGTGCTGCCGCCGGGCGAAGGCGGCGACGGCACCGAAACCAGGCAATCGAGCCGCAAGCCCGCGGCCAAGCTGATGGAAAGGACGCCGTCATGATGCGCCTGCCGTGGTTCCAGTATCGGGCGCCGGCGAGCGTAGCGGAGGCCGCGCGCATCCTTGCCGGCGAAGGGCCGCGCGGCATGCTCGTCGCCGGCGGCACCGATCTCCTGCCCAACATGAAGCGCCGGCAGCAGACGCCGGCCACGCTCATATCGCTCTCCCGGGTCGAAGGCCTGAAGAAAATCGCCAACGGATCCGGACTCGCGCTGGGCGCGGGGCTCACCCTGACCGAGGTGGTGAATGCCCCAGCCGTGCGCGAACGCTACCGCGGACTGTGGCAGGCGGCGTCCCAGGTGGCTTCGCCGCATTTGCGCAACATGGGCACGCTGGGGGGCAACCTGTGCCTGGACACGCGCTGCAACTATTACAACCAGAACGAGGACTGGCGCGAGGCGATCGGTTATTGCATGAAATGCGAAGGCAAGACCTGCTGGGTCGCCACCGCGAGCAAGCGCTGTCTTGCGGTGTCCTCGACCGACACCGCCCCGGCGCTGATCGCGCTCGGCGCCAGGGTGCGCCTCGCCTCGGCCGCGGGCGAACGCGAACTCGAGCTTGCCGGCCTGTACAACAACGACGGCATGGCCTATCTCACGCGCAAACCGGACGAAATCCTGACCGAAGTGGTGCTGCCCGAATCCGCCGGCTGGAGGAGCACCTATTGGAAGCTGCGCCGGCGCGGCTCGTTCGATTTCCCGCTGCTGGGCGTCGCCGCGGCGGCGCGCCTTGCGCCGGACGGCACCGCGCTCGAAGCGCGTCTGGTGCTGGGCGCGGTGGCGTCGCAGCCTATCGTGGCGGGCAAGGCGAATGAATTCCTGAGCGGCAAGAAACTCAGCGACGAAGTGATCGCCGAAGCCGGCGCGTTGGCCGCGTCCCGGGCCAAGCCCATGGACAATACCGACTTCGACGTCTATTGGCGCAAGGAAGTGGTGCCGAGTTTCGTCGGCTATGCGCTGCGCGAACTGCGCGGCGACGACATGCGCGCAGTGCGCATGAGCGTCGCACGGCAGCTGCTCTAAGAACGGCGCGGCCGGCGATCGCAGCCGTTGCCCGCGGCGGGCAATGCACCAGGCGGCGGGATAGGTACAATGGGGAATGCTCAATTCCCTTGCGCGGCGTCCCCGGCTTGCGGCGGTTGCGGTGTTCCTGCTTGCCGCCAGCGTGGCGGCCGCGCTGATCTGGCGCATGGATCAATACGAGCGCCAGGAAATAAGGGTGCGCACGCTGAACCTGGCAGGTGAGCATGCCTATAGCCTGCAGCGCGGCATTGCGCACAATTTGTCGTCAGCCTATGCCTTGGCGGCGCTGGTGCGCCAAGGCAGGGGCGCTGTCCCCAATTTCGATGAAGTCGCCCGCGAGATGCTGCCGTATTACCCGGGCGTATCCGAACTGGCGCTGGCGCCGGGCGGCGTGATTCGCCGGGTGGCGCCGCTGGCCGGCAACGAAAAAGCCATAGGTCACGACTTGCTGCGGGATCCGGCGCAAAAGAAAGAAGCCTTGCTCGCCCGGGATAGCGGCAAGCTGACCCTAGCCGGTCCGCTCGAACTGGTACAGGGCGGGCCGGCGGTGGTCGGGCGCCTGCCGGTAATCCTCGAGGACCAGCAAGGGACGCCCTATTTCTGGGGCTTCGCCATGACGGTGATGCGTTTTCCCCAGGCGCTGGAAGCGGTCAATTCGTCACGCCTGACGGAGCAAGGCTTTGACTACGAACTCTGGCGCACGCACCCCGATGGCGGACGGAAGCAGATTATCGCCGCATCCTCAAACTCCGCCCTGGTGGACGCGGTGGTGCACTCGCTGCAGGTGCCCAACGCGACCTGGACCCTGAGCCTCGCGCCTATAGCCGGATGGGGCAACCCGGTGAGCCTTGCGCTCGGGGCGGCGCTGGGCCTGCTGTTCAGCCTGCTGCTGGCCTATCTGGCGAAACTGCTGCTCGAGTTGAGGCTGCACCGGGCGGGGCTCGAAGCGCTGGTCGCGCAGCGCAGCGCCGAACTGCGCAAGAGCGAATTGCATTACCGGGAAATGTTCGAGGCGAGCCCGCAGCCGATGTGGGTGTATGACCTCGAAACGTTGAAATTCCTCGCAGTGAACGATGCGGCGGTGGCACGCTACGGCTACAGTCGCGGCGAGTTCGAGGCGATGTGCATCCTGGACATCCGCCCGCAGGAGGAAGTGCCGCGCCTGCTGCAGCGGATTGCCGAAGCGCGCAAAGGGGACAATGGCGCGTCCGGCATCTGGCGGCATCGCCGGAAGGACGGCGCGCTGATCGACGTCGAGATCAGCTCCAGCATATTCGCTTTCAGCGCCCGGCGCGCGCAGCTCGTACTCGCAAACGACATCACCGATCGGCTGCGGGCCGAGCGCAAGCTGAGCGAGAGTGAGGCGCGCTTTCGCAGCCTGACCGAGATGTCATCGGATTTTTATTGGGAGAGCGACGCCGAGCACCGGTTGATGCAACTCACAACCGGCAACAAGGAGGATCCGGCGCTGATCCTGCCCGGGGGCTCGCCGCTGGGCAAGCCGCGCTGGGATGTGCCTTACCTGACGCCGGACGCGGCCGGCTGGGAGGCGCACCGAATCCGGCTCGATGCGCACCTGCCATTCCGCGATTTTGAATACTCGCGTATGGCGGTCGACGGTGTCGCGCGACATATCGCGATTAGCGGGGATCCGGTATTCGATGCCTCCGGCGCGTTCCAAGGCTACCGTGGCGTCGGCAAGGATATTTCCGAGCGCAAGGCGGCGGCAGCGAAAATCGCGCGGTTGAGCCAGCTCTACGCCGCGTTGGGCCAGTGCAACCAGGCGATTGTGCGCTGCGCGAGCGAGGAAGAGTTGTTCCCGCGGATCTGCCGCGACGCGGTGCAGTTCGGCGGCATGAAATCGGCGCGGATCAGCCTGGTCGATCCCGGCACGCGCCGGGTGCGTGTGGCTGCCAGTTTCGGTTACGGCAACGAGGAGGTGCAGGACATCGAAGTCTCGACGGATGCCGACAGCCCCTACGGGAGTGGGCCGACCGGCACCGCGATCCGCGAAAACCGGCCCTACTGGGGCCAGGATTTCATGAATGATCCGGCCACCCTGCCGTGGCGCGCGCGCGGCGCTCACCTGGGCTGGGGGGCTGTGGCCGCGCTGCCCTTGCACAGGAACGGCGCGGTCGTCGGCGCTTTCATCGTGTTTGACGGCGAAGCCAACGCGTTCGACCAAGCCAGGCGCGAGCTGTTGCTCGAAATGGCGGGCGACATCAGCTTCGCCATGGACAATTTCGAGCGCGAAGCCCGGCGCCGGCAGGCGGAACATGCGCTGCGCGAAAGCGAGGCGCGTTTCCGCAGCCTGACCGAGATGTCTTCCGACTTCTACTGGGAGACCGACGCCGAACATCGGCTGACGCAGCGCAGTTCCGGCAGCGGACGCAATGCGCTGTTGGCTTTGACGCACGACGACTGGTCCGGCCGGCACCGCTGGGAGATACCCTATCTTGCACCCGACGAATCCGGATGGCAGGCGCACCGGGCAGTGCTGGATGCAGATCG
>JAJZUK010000141.1 GCA_021847125.1 Pseudomonadota bacterium
CTGGAACGTACGCGCGATGCCCTGCGCGGCCGCCTGGTGCGTGTCCATGTCATGGCGCTTCACGCCGTTGAACGTGACCGTGCCTTCCTGCGGATGATAAACGCCGTTGATCACGTTCAGCATCGAGCTCTTGCCGGCGCCGTTGGGTCCGATGATGGCCCGAATCTCGTGCTCGCGCACGTCGAAGCTGACGTTCTGCAGCGCGCGCACGCCACCGAATGCAAGCGAAATGCCCTCCAGCCCGAGAACCACCTCGCCGATCTTTCTGCCGCTATCCATTCCTGCCGCTTCCGATCATTCGCCACAGCTCGGCCGGCGCAGCTGTCGGCGTCCGGCGGCAATCGCGGTTGGTCGCATCCCCGCTGCGCGGGGCCCTTGCTCCCTGCTCATGCCGCCCTCCCATCATGCAGCCTTCTTCGCGGTAGCGGCCGGATAGGTCTTCACTTCCTCGATGCGCAGATCGGCGCTGACCTTGCCCGTGCGCCCGTCCTCGAACTTGACCTGGGTCTCGATGAACTGCGAAGTCTTGCCCGAATACAGCGCGTCGATCAGCACGCCGTATTTCTCCGCGATGAAGCCGCGGCGCACCTTGCGCGTGCGCGTGAGCTCGTCGTCGTCCGGATCGAGCTCCTTGTGCAGAATCAGGAAGCGGTGCACCTGCGAATCGCACAGCGCCGGGTCGAGCGCGAGCTCGGCATTGGCTTTCTCCACGCATTCGCGCACCAGCGCATATACCTCCGGCTTTTGCGCAAGATCGGTGTAGCCGGAGTAGGGAATGTTGCGCCGCTCGGCCCAGTTGCCGACCGCACCGATGTCGATGTTGACGAACGCGCACACCATCTCGCGGCCGTGACCGAACGCGACCGCTTCGCGGATGTACTGGAAGAACTTGAGCTTGTTTTCGATGTAGTTGGGCGCATACAAGGCGCCGTTCGCCATCTTGCCGACGTCCTTGGCGCGGTCGATGATCTTGAGCTGGCCGTCCGCGTCGAAGAAGCCGGCGTCGCCGGTGTGAAAATAGCCGTCCTTGTCGATGCTCTCCGCCGTCGCCTCCGGGCGCTTGAAGTATTCCTTGAACATGGCCCCGCTTTTCACCAGCACTTCACCGCTGTCGGCGATCTTGACCTCGACGCCGGGCGCCGGTATGCCGACCGCATCGAGCTTGATTTTCCCGTCCTGCTGCAGGCAGACGTAGGCGCAGGTCTCGGTCGAACCGTAGAGCTGCTTCAGGTTGATGCCGATGGAGCGGTAGAAACGGAACAGGTCGGGCCCGATCGCGGCGCCGGCGGTATAGGCCACGCGGATGCGGCTCATGCCGAGCACATTGCGCAGCGGCCCGTACACGAATAGCTTGCCCAGGGCATAGAGAATCCGGTCGCTCGCGGACACGGGTTTGCCGTCGAGGATTTCGGCACCGCAGCGGCGCGCGACCTCCATGAAGTAGCGGAACATCCAGCGCTTCACCGCGCCTGCATCTTCGATGCGGATCATCACCTGGGTGAGCAGGTTCTCGAATACGCGCGGCGGCGCAAAATAATAAGTCGGCCCGATCTCGCGCATGTCGGTCATGACCGTCTCGGCCGACTCCGGGCAGTTCACGGTGAAGCCGGCGAACAGCGATTGCCCGTACGAAAACAGATTGTCCCCGACCCATGCCATGGGCAGGTAGGACAGGATTTCCTCGTCCGGGCCGAGCTTGTCGAAACCGCAGCCGCCGCGCGAGGCGTTGATCAGCGCCGAATGGGTGATGCACACGCCCTTGGGCTTGCCGGTGGTGCCCGAGGTGTAGAGCATGATCGCGACGTCCTCGGCCTTGCCTTGCTCGATTTCCGCGCCGATGAATTCCGGCTGCTTGGCGCTGCGGCCGCGCCCGAGTTCCTGCACCGCATCCAGGCTGCGTAGGTAAGGCTGCTGGTAATGGCGCAGGCCGCGCGGATCGTCGTACAAGATGTGTTCGAGGCCAGGTGAGCGCTCGCGGCATTCGATCAGCTTGTCCACCTGTTCCTGGTCTTCGGCGATAGCGAAGCGGATGCCGGCGTCCTGCAGCACGTACTCCAGTTCCTGCGCCACCGCGTCCTGGTACATGGGCACAGGAATGCCGCCCAGGCATTGCGCCGCCGTCATGGCCCAGTACAGCCGCGGCCGGTTGTCGCCGATGATCGCGAGGCTGTCGCCGCGGCGAAAGCCGAGTTCGGCCAGACCGCAGGCTAGCGCGCGCACCTCCGCCGCGACCTGGCTCCAATTCCAGGTCTGCCAGATGCCGAGGTCTTTTTCGCGGATCGCCGGGTGCTCAGGACGCACGGCCGCATGCTGCAGCAGCAGCCGCGGAAACGTATCCAGAGACCGATCTGACATTGGCTCCCCCTCCAACGCGTTGCGCCCCTGTCATTGCACCTCATTACCGGAGCGTTCTCAAATCATTGTAGCCTAAGCTGCACGAGCCGGAAGCAAGCGCTGCGCCGGCGGTCGGCAGCGAGCGCCCGTCCCTCCCAAGCATGGGGCAAAGCAGCACGGCGCCAAACGATCATACAGCACTAATTTCGGGCAAAATGTCGCTTAGCCGACACTCGGCCCGATATAGGCAGGCAATGCGATCGCTGGATGACATGTTGGCTCTGAGTTCCTGGACCAGAGAATTGCCCGCGGAGCAGCTCGACCGGGTGCGCGCAGCCATTGCCGTGCGCGAATTCGCGGCCGGCGCCTGCATCTGCCGCAAAGGCGATCCGGCAAACGCCTGGCTGGGCGTGATCGACGGTCTGGTCAAGATCCACAGCCTCTCTCCCGCGGGCAAGTCGGTCACGTTCGCCGGCATACCTGCGGGCGGCTGGTTCGCCGAAGGCTCGGTGCTGAAAGGGCAGACATTCAAGTACGATATCGAGGCGCTGCGCGATTCGCGCATCGCGTTCATGCCCGAAGCGACGTTCCACTGGCTGCTCGATACCAGCATCCCGTTCAACCGCTTTCTGCTGCAGCAATTGAACGAGCGCCTGGGACAGTTCATCGGCATGGTCGAGCACGACCGCCTGCTCGATCCGGACGCGCGCGTCGCGCGTGCGCTCGCGGCGCTGTTCAACCCGCATCTTTATCCGGATTCCGACCCGCAGGTCCAGATTTCGCAGGAAGAGCTCGGCTACCTTGCCGGCGCCTCGCGCCAGCGCGTCAATCGTTCGCTGCAGGTGCTGAGCCGGGCCGGCCTGATCAAGGTCGATTACGGCCTGATTACGGTGCTCGATCTGGCCGGACTGCAGAAATTCGGCGGCTGATCGCATCGCGGAATTCGCGTATGCTCCCGCCTGCATGGCTATCCTGTATCTGGTCCGTCACGGCCAGGCCTCCTTCGCCGCCGAGAATTACGACCGCCTGAGCGAACTCGGCCGGCAGCAATCCGTATGGCTGGGCGAATATTTCGCCGAGCGCGGCATCGAGTTCGCGCGCGCGGTGTGCGGCACGCTCGAGCGCCAGCGCGAAAC
The DNA here is from genome assembly GCA_021847125.1 of Pseudomonadota bacterium. The sequence goes on from JAJZUK010000141.1 coordinate 3,471, forward strand.
CGCGCGCGCAATCCTCGCGACCATGGATTCGGCGCTTACGGCAGCGGAACATCCGGGCTGGAACGAGTACTCGGGCGAAGCCTTGTACAAGGCGTATCTGGGCGACGAATGGGCCGCGGCGCGCGCCAAGGGCGACGTGCGCTCGGTCTACCGCGCCATCAAGGCCGCGCTCGCAGCCTGGTCCGAAGACAAACTGCAGGGCGAGCTGCCCGAGACCTGGGGCGAGTTCGGCGGCCGCATCGCCGCCGCGATGCAAAGCGCCTGCGCCGGATTGCCCGAAAATGCGAACGTGCTCGCGGCGACTTCGGGCGGCGCCATCGGCCGCGGCATTGCCGATCTGCTGCAGGCGCCGGCGCAGACCGCGATAGAACTCAACCTGCAGTTTCGCAACTCCGGTTTCTGCGAGATCTTCTTCAGCCCGCGCTCCATGCGCCTGATCAGCTTCAACTGCGTGCCGCACCTGGAGCGGGCCGACAGGCGCAAGGCGATCACCTGCTCCTGAACGCAGGCCGCGCCCGATCCCCTTTTCCGAATTCATCTCCTGCTTCCACTGCCATGGCTTCCGCACTCAGGGTATTTCATGCCGATTCCCTCGCCGGTCCGATGCGCGCGCTGAAACAGGCGTTCGAGGCGAAGCACACCGGCATCCGCCTCGAACTCAGCTCCGGCGTGTCCAAGGATCTCGCCCGGCGCATCCTCGAGGGTGAGACCTGCGACGTGTTCGCGCCGTCCTCGCCCGCCGTGATCGAGCAGGACCTGATGCAGCAGAAGCCCCGCGGCTCGGATCAGCGCGCGGCGAGCTGGTATGTCGTGTTCTCCGCCAACGAAATGGTGCTCATCACCGCCCGGGGCAATCCGCTGGGCCTGCGCCGGGTCAGCGACCTCGCCGGGGCGCAGGTGAAGTTCGCGCGCGTGACCGGCGCGGACGATCTTGCCTGCGGCCGCACCATCGAGTTCCTCAAGCGCGCGGCGGCGCAGGAAGGCAGGCCCGAGCTCGCGCAACAAATTCTCGAGCGCGCACCGGCCGATCCGGCCCGGCCCGCCACCATTCCCGACGTGGTCAACGCGGTGACAGCGGGTCGCGCGAACGCGGGCGTGGTCTACTATTCGGCGGCGGTGGCCGCGCGCAAGGACGTCGAATTCCTGCGCTTTTCCGACAGCGTCAACATGAGCGAGGCGATACGCAACGCGGCGACGGTTCCGGCGACTGCGCGCGATGCGCAGGCGGCGACCCAGTTCGTGCGCTTCCTGCTCTCGAGCGAGGCGCAGGCTATCCTCAAGGAAACCGGCCAGCCGCCGCTGCTGCCGGCGCTGCGCAAAGGCGCCGTGCCCGCCGCACTCGATTGAACGCCGCGGCGAGCGCCTGATTGGCGGGTGTTCAGTGCAGCCGCGGCTTCTTGAGGAAGTCGCTGCGATCGGCTGCGCGCACCTTCAGACGCAGCACATCGCCCTGGCGTGCGAGCATCAGCGGCACCTCCACGCCGGGACCGCCG